>JBIPNX010000159.1:0-5489 GCA_044378145.1 Flavobacteriales bacterium
GAGGTACGGTGAATGTTGGTTGGGGTAGAGTTGCTTTTTACCCATGTAGTGGCATTAAAGCCTCCCTCAAATGTTACGTTTGATGGAACAGTAATGGTATTGTTAATAATGTATTCGCCCTGTGCAAGGCGCATAATATTGTCTGTACCGCTTAAAAGGGTAAGGCCATACGTTAAGTTAGCCGGGTTTGCCCTTGTACCTGCAGCACCGCTGCTTGCACCGTTGGGGGTAACGTATACAAAACCACACTCCTGGGCATTAAGTGCAGAAAGACTTATTAGAAGTAGTACCAGTGAGGTATATAATCGTTTAATCATGTACAATGAGCCTATGCTACAAATATAGGAATTTGATGATATTATTCAGGCTAAAATTACCCCTCATTTTTTTTGATGGTTGTATAAACAAATTTATGCTCTGGGCTGTTATTATAGCAGTTCTTTATAAGTAGTAATTTTTCATAATTAGGTTTTTTCGTGCCGTGCGTTGGCTTGCCCATCGTGCGGCACGTTTTTTTTATACTTTTGAGCCAAAGTAGACGCAATGAAAATAGCCTTTTTGGCTTCCCGATTTCCTTACCCGTTAGATAAAGGCGACAAAGTGCGTGCTTACCACCAAATCAAGCATTTGAGTAAAAAGCACAGCATTTACCTTATTTGTCTTAGCGAAGGGGACGTTGCGCCCGATCACATTGCCCATTTACAAACTTTTTGTGCTGATATTAAAATCTACCCCATCCGCAAGCCCGGTATTGGTTTGGGCATGGTAGGGGCTCTGTTTTCAGGTTTGCCATTTCAGGTAGGCTATTTTTACCGTAGCGAGATTAAAAAACGCATTACCGCCCATTTAAATTCCATACAACCCGATACCATTGTGTGCCAGTTGCTTCGCATGGCCGAGTATGTTAAAGGCTATAAACACCCGAATAAAGTGTTGGACTATATGGATGTTTTTTCGGCAGATATGCTACGCCGCAAGCAGGTATCATCGGGCCTGGAGAAAATGGTGTTTGGGTCTGAAAATACAAGGGTACTTAAATACGAAAAAGAGGTATTCCCTTTCTTTCAAAAGCATACTATTATCAGCGGCCAGGATAGGGACTTACTACCCGTTAAAGACAGCCAAAGCGTGGAGGTAATACCCAACGGTATCGACTTTGATTATCAACATACTGCCAAGCCCGAAAAGCATTACGACATTTTGTTTTTTGGCAACATGGGCTACACCTCCAACATAGAAAGCGCAGTGTTTTTAGCCCAAAAGGTTGTACCGTTGCTGGTTAAGCAATTTCCCAATTTGAAAGTACTTATTGCCGGTGCCGAGCCACATAAAAGGGTGCTTGCGTTGCAAGATACCCATGTAGAAGTAAGCGGCTGGATTGATGATAAATGGGCCTGCTATGCATCTGCCCGTATATTTGCAGCCCCAATGCTTATAAGCGTGGGTATGCAAAATAAAATACTGGAGGCTATGGCTGTAAACGTACCTTGTGTGGTTACAAGCATGGCTAATAATGCAATTGGTGCCAATAACGGAAAGGAGATTTTAGTGGCTGATACCCCCGAAGATTTTGCCGCTGCTATTGCGCAATTGCTCAATAATGAAGATTTTGCAAGCCAAATGGCTACCAACGCCCATGCGTTTATTACTAAAAACTATGTGTGGAGTGAAACGGTAGAGCGTTTAGAACGCTATATTTTAAAATAGGATATGAGAGAAAAGATTGTTGCCGCCAACTGGAAAATGAATAAAACCCTGCCCGAGGCTATTGAGCTGGTGCAGGCTATAGCGTTTGGTCTTACCCAAAACAGGGTAGAATGCACGGTGGTTATTGCGCCGCCTTTTTTATACATGGAACGGTTGGTAAACGAAACCCGTGGCCTTGCGAAAGTAGCAGCTCAAAATTGCAGCAGCAGGTCTAAAGGGGCATACACGGGCGAGGTATCGGCAAAGATGATTGTATCGGTAGGGGCTGAGTATTGCATTGTAGGCCATTCTGAACGCCGCCAATTGTATGCTGAAACAGCCGATGTGTTGGAAGCCAAGCTGCAACGTTGCTACGAGGTTGACCTGACTCCCATATTTTGCATTGGAGAAAACCATGCCGAGCGTACCGAGAACCGCCATTTTGATGTGGTTGCCAAGCAACTGGAATATGCGCTGTTTAACTTCAGCGCCGAAGAGGTTGCTAAAACCGTTATTGCCTACGAACCCGTTTGGGCTATTGGAACAGGCTTAACCGCCAGCCCTGAGCAGGCGCAGGAAATGCACGCTTTTATCCGTCAACAAATAGCTACAAAATATGGCCAAGAACTGGCTGATGAAACTTCAATACTGTATGGTGGAAGCTGCAATGCGCAAAACGCTGCGGGCCTTTTTGCACAGGAAGATATTGATGGTGGACTTATAGGTGGCGCTGCATTAATTGCCGATGACTTTTTAAAAATTTGCAATGAACTACGTTGAGGTCGAAATAAGCACTACCGATAGTGTAGTACGCGATATTGTTACCGCCGAACTAGCTGAACTGGGCTTTGAAAGCTTTACTGAAAGCGACGAAGGGATGAAAGCTTATATTCAGGAAGGAGACTTTAATGCACAGCATTTAGATACTATGCTGCGTGCTCTTTTTCCGCACAACATGCCCGACTATAGAATATCGGTAATAGCACAACAAAACTGGAACGAGGAGTGGGAGAAGAACTACGACCCCGTTATTATTGATGATTTTTGCTGCCTGCGTGCATCGTTCCACCCTAAGCCAGAGAATGTAGAACTGGATATACTTATTGATCCTAAAATGTCATTCGGTACGGGGCACCACCCAACAACGGTATCGGTTATACGCTTAATGCGCGAGATTGATTTTACCGGCAAAACAGTTTTTGATTATGGTTGCGGTACGGGTGTACTCTCTATTGTTGCTGATAAATTAGGCGCTAAAAGCATTACCGCTATTGATATTGACGAGTGGTCGCTGGAGAACTCAGAAGAAAATTTCCGCAAAAACGGAATGGAACATTTTGACCTTTCAACCCGCCCGTTAGAGAGTTTTGCAGGGACTGAATACGATATTATACTGGCTAACATCAATAAGAATATCATCATAAAAAGCCTGGACAACCTGGCTAAAATCAGCAAGATCGGAACCCCCATTTTATTCAGCGGGTTCTTTACCCACGACCTTGCCGATATTTCTGAAGCCGCTGCCCCGCACGGTTTTACCTACATAAAACACATTAGTAATAACGAATGGGCAGCCGCCCTATTTACCCGATAATGAACATAGAACTAAGCGATGTATTAGGCCACTCGGCTGCATTTTTAACTACGGTATCGTTTGTGCCGCAGGTGGTGCGCGTAGTGCAAACCAAATCAACTAAAGATATATCGCTGGGTATGTTTTTACTAATGGCCGCAGGTGTTACCCTGTGGCTAATCTACGGCCTTATGATTATGGCCTGGCCACTTATATTCTGCAATGGCACTACCATTTTACTGGTGATGGTTATATTGTATTATAAGTTGAGGTATAAATAATAAAAAAGCCCCAACATTTAGTCAGGGCTTTTCATTAGCTTATTATCTAATTAGCTTATTCGCTAATTGAATTACTTCACAATCACCTTACGAACCTCACGTCCGTTGGTGCTGTCTATGCTTAGCATATACATACCTGCTGATAAGCCTGTAGTATCAAAAGTATACAACGATTTACCTGCACCTTGTGTAGCGCTTTGGGTACCTACTACACGGCCTGTCATATCTACTAACGACAGTTTCATTGCAGCGTTGTTTTTAGCGTTAATACTTACGAATAACTGTCCGCTTACCGGGTTAGGGTAGGTGTACACATCGTAAGGCTTGTTAGCTAATTCGTTTATAGCTGTAGAGGCATTATCGTATTTAATTTGAGCCGCAGCAGCGCTGGCTTTAAGGTCATCTAAATCTTCGCCTGCAATAATGGCAAAAGCAATAACAGCCGTATCGTTTGGTGCAATGCTAAATGGGCCGCTAGATACTATATCAATTACATCGTTACCTGTTCCGGCAAGGCCTGCTCCATCGCGTGGGGTAGAAAGGCTGGTGTATTTCTCGTTAGTGTCAAAACCATCAACAAGGTTAAGGCCACCGTTACCGCCGTCTACGTTATCTACATCGTACACATTGGCAACGCCCGGGCTTAGCAGTTTAACACCTGCATATAAGCCTGCATTTTCTGTGCTGAATGAATAACCCATGCGGGTAGAAGCATCGTAACCCGAACGGTTTTGGTTGTAATCCATAATATCCCAATCGGTAAAAATGCCGGCGTATAAGTTGCTTAATGCTTGTCCGGTTGTGTTGATGATACTGTATTTAACCATCACATATTTACGGTCGTTCTGAGTTGTCCAGGCATAGGCGTTATGTGCAATTTTAAGTCCTTGTACAGGAGTGCCCGCGTTATCATTAAATACACCAAACACATCAAATTCTGATGTTACCGGAGGCATAATACGCATTACGTTTTGTTCAGACTGGAAATCAACGTCAGAAGTGCCACCGGTAACCCCACGTACAATATCCGAAACCGCGCTAGATGAAGTGCCAATCATAAGGCCACCTTCGTACATCATAGTTTCTCCACCAAGGTAGGTAAAGCCTAAACCATTTGCCTGACCATCGTTATTGTAACCAATACGGCCTTTGCTGGTAATGGTAGTAGCAACATCGTTAATAGCGATGTTTATATAGTCAACATTAAATACAATAGGAAGGTATTGTGTGGCAGTATAAGCACCATCAGTAAAAGTAAACTTAAGCGTTACCGTTTGGTTAAGCGGGCAGTTTGGCTGCACAACCAGTTTAAAAGGTTGGCTATTATTATCAGCAGTACCCATGGTTGCAACAGCGCCTAAGGTAGCGGTTGGCTGAATAATAGAAACGAATACTGAGGTAGTAGAAAGGGTAACAGTAAGGTTGGTAGTTGGAGCAAGATAGTTGGTATAAACACCACGTATTGCAACAGTATCACCCACAACAAAAGCATTGTCGTTTCCATCGGTCATGGTATTAGATGTCATAACTACCGAAGGTGAAGTGTTTTCTGTCAATGCGCGGAACAGGTTAATACGGCCCGTACCTAATTTGTTAGCCCAAAACTGGTTGCCCGATGTGTTATCAATAAAGTCTGCAGTAACACGTAGTTTCTCGCCCGTTTGCAATGCATTGTATGCCGGGAATTGCGAACGTACTACGGCTGCAGCTCCGGCAGTTACAGGCGATGCCATTGATGTTCCGCTAGAGTTTAAATACGTACCGCTCTCCCATGTAGAAAGTACATTGTCGCCGGGGGCGCAAACGTCAATATTGTATCCAAAGTTTGAGAAGCTCGATTTACGGTCGATGTTATTGGTAGAAGCTACGTTTAACACATAGTTGAATGTAGCTGGGAAGAATGCATCTTCTGAAGCATCGTTGCCTGCAGCACAAACAACCAGGGCATC
>JBIPNX010000160.1:0-5473 GCA_044378145.1 Flavobacteriales bacterium
CCGCAAAAAGCTGGAGGCCATTGATACCGACGTTAAGAATTACAAAATGCGCATAATGGCAACCAACCCTAAAAGCTTTTTGGGTGTTGTTTTTAACGCATCGTGGGAGCCAGAAGTGCCACCAAACCCCAACCCAAAAGACTCTACCTTTGCCTACCGTTACTACAAAAGCCACTTTTGGGATAAGTTTCCGTTTGATGATAAGCGCGTAATACGTACCCCTATTTTACAAAGCAAAATACGCCAATATTTAGACAGGCTTACTCCGCAAACGCCTGATTCTATTAATGTTTCGGCTACACTTATTTCAGAAAAATCTGCCGCCAATCCTGATGTTTTCCACTTTGTGGTTAACTACATTACCAATTATTACGAAACGTCTAAAACGATGGGCTTTGATGCTGTGTTTGTTCACATGGCTAAGAAGTATTACGTAACTAAGCGTGCTACCTGGATAGACTCTGCCCAGTACGAAAAAATTAAGGAGCGTGTTATTATCCTTGAACCTATTCTTATAGGCAAGCCTGCACTGGAACTTACCCTGCCCGATACTACAGGTAAAGACATTAAGCTATCATCGTTGAAGAGTGATTATACCATTATCTTCTTTTGGGACCCTACCTGTGGGCATTGTAAAAAAGAGTTACCTAAGTTGCTCGACTTTTACAAACGTGCTGCCGGAAAAGGCATAGAGGTATATGCTGTAGCGTCGGGCGGTACAAAAGAGGACTGGAAAAAGCTGATACGGGAGTATGGTATGAAATGGGTTAACGTGTACGATGAGCTGGGCTACCGCAAGTTCTACGACGTACAAACAACGCCTATGATGTACATGCTTGATAAAGGCAAAATCATTCGTGCTAAACGATTAGATACTCCTCAACTGCAAGACTTTTTAGAGAAGCAGTATAAGATGAAATTAGCGCCAACTACCTTGCCATCATTCCATAAGGATATAGATAGTCACGAGTAAACCAGAGAAGAGAAAGAGAATGAGTGCGGAGGTAAGAATATCTATCGCCCAACCTTAGAAAAGCCTTGTTGGCGTTCTATAAAGTCGGGGTTGTTTACTATTACCGAGAAAAATTTATCAAATTCAGCGGGGCTTAGCTTTTGAGCCGATGCATGCTGTACATAGTACCATGTGCTGCCGTTGCGCTCTTTTTTGCGGAAGTAATACATACGCCCGGTGCTGAAATCCCTATAATCCCTCATGCAGCAAGCCTTAGGCAGGCGCGGAAACAAGAGGCTTATTACTACACCAATAACCGGTGTTAATGCAACGCATAACAATAACGACAGGCCGAATCCTATCTTGCGTTCGTACCCCACTGCGACTGCCGCAATGATACAAACCATAAGGTATATGGGTATTAAGAATTGCATTGGCTAAATATATAAACCAATAATCAAATACAAAGTTTTAAAATAAAAAATGAATTTAGTCGGCTAAGCAACCTTCTTTTTGTACTGCTCAATCTCCAGGATGGTAGAGCAGAAGCCCGATTCCTCATCGTGGCGGTTAGAGCAAACAAATACCAAACGGTTTTGCAAGTGAGGCATCAATAGGTTTTTAAACCACTCTACGCCTTTTTTATCCAGGTTAGTGCCCGGCTCGTCTAGCAAAAGCACTGGCGTATCGGCCAGTATGGCAAGGGCCAGCTTGGCGCGTTGTTTCATACCCGACGAATAGTATTTTAAAGCCTTGTTAGCCACCTTGGGCAATTCTATAAGGTCTATTATTTCTTTTTGGGAGATGTTGTTTACAAAGGGCTTAAACTTAGCCTGGAAGGCAATGCTCTCTGCCAGTGTAAAATCATCAAATAACGATTGATAAGGGGCGCATATCGATACAAGGCTGTAGATGTTATCCTTGTCTACTTTCTTGCCATTGTGGGTATAATCAATAGTGCCTTCTGATACATACGAAGAACCGGCTACTATCTTTAAAAAAGTTGATTTGCCCGACCCATTGCCACCCAACACCGCCACTGATTGACCGCTTTGTAAATCAAGGCTTAGCCCACGGAATATCCAGTCGAAGTTGTAGCTTTTGCCAACGTTGTTCAGGGTAAGCTGCAGTGCCATAGCTTATTCAGAGAAATAGCCTTTCATAATACCGCGCTTAGAGTTTTTGATAAACTCCAGAATCTCGTCACGCTCAGGCGTTACGGTTACGTCAGTTTCTATAACCTCTACGGCTTTTGTAACATTCAATCCGCGCACATACAGGTAACGGTAAATATCCTGTATCTGGTTAATTTTTTCGGCGCTGTAACCCCTGCGGCGTAATCCTATAGAGTTTACCCCGGCATATTGCAACGGGTGGCGGGCGCCTTTTACATACGGCGGAACGTCTTTATCAATCAACGAACCACCGGCAATAATGGTGTGTGCGCCAATGTTACAAAACTGGTGCATAGCGCTTAAGCCGCCAATAATGGCATGTTCGCCAATAATAACGTGGCCACCAAGGGTAACCCCGTTGGCTAAAATGGCATTGTTGCCTACTATACAATCGTGGGCAATGTGTACATAAGCCATAAGCAATACATCGCTGCCTACTACGGTTTTCCAACGGTCTTTAGTGCCGCGGTTAACGGTAACAAACTCGCGTAGGGTAGTATTATCACCAATTATGGCAAGGGTGTCCTCGCCGTCAAATTTTAAGTCTTGTGGTATGGCCGATATTACAGCCCCGGGGAATATGCGGCAGTTTTTACCAATGCGGGCCCCGTCCATAATGGTAACGTTTGAGCCAATCCAGGTGCCTGCGCCAATTTCAACATTGCCATGGATAACCGCAAAGGGGTCTATAATAACGCTGGAGGCTATTTTAGCGGCGGGGTTTATATATGCTAATGGCTGGATGCTCATCTATTTGCCTGTTTTTTTTTCTTTGGTGATTAATGCCATCAGCGATGCTTCCATTACCAGCTTATCGCAAACAAAAGCCTCGCCATGCATTTGCACAATGCCGCGGCGTATAGGTTCTGTTAACGTAAGTTTGAAAATAAGCGTATCTCCCGGCACAACTTTATCTTTAAACTTAACTCCGTCTATTTTTAAAAAGTAGGTAGAGTAATTCTCAGGGTCGGGCACGGTGCTAAGGGCTAAAATGCCACCGGCCTGCGCCATGGCTTCTATTTGCAATACACCGGGCATTACAGGGTTACCGGGGAAGTGGCCTTCAAAGAAAGGCTCGTTCATGGTAACACTTTTTACCCCAACCACATGGGTTTCGCTCATTTCAATAACCTTGTCTACCAATAAAAATGGTGGGCGGTGGGGCAGGGTAGCCATGATACGTTTTACATCGTACAAAGGCGCTTCATTTGGGTTATAGGCAGGTGCCGAGGTTTTACTCTTGGCCTGTTTTTTAAGCTCTTCTTTTATTTTTTTACCGAATGATACATTGGCTGCATGGCCGGGGCGTGTAGCAATAACGTGCGCTTTAAGCCTTTTACCTAATAGGGCAAGGTCGCCAACAACATCTAATAATTTATGGCGGGCAGGTTCGTTATCGTAATGGGTGTCAATGTTATTCAGGTAGCCGTCTTTCACCTCAATATTAGCCATACCCGGGAATGCCTTGTGCAGGTAACCCATATCGGCATCGGCAAGGGCACGGTCGGCAATAACAAGGGCGTTGTTTACATCGCCGCCTTTTATCAGATTGTTCTCTATAAGCGCTTTAAGCTCGTGAAGGAACACAAACGTGTGGCACGATGCAATCTCTGCATTAAAATCTTCCAGCTTGTTAAGCACAGCGTATTGCTGGCCTACCACGTGCGATTTATAATCTACCATTACCGTAACACGGAAACTATCGGCAGGCACAGCCATAAGCTCTACGCCACGTTCAGCATCGGTATAGGTAATAATTTCTTTTAATTCGATGTATTGGCGGTCGGCTGATTGTTCAGTCAAACCGGCCTTTGAAAACGCCTCAACAAACGGCTTAGAGCTACCATCTAAAATGGGTACTTCGGGGCCGTTGATATCAATAAGGGCATTGTCTATACCGCAACCCATAAGGGCCGCCATGCAATGTTCTATGGTAGATATTGAGGTGCCGTTTACGGCAATAGTGGTGCTGCGCTCTAATGCTGTAACAAAATCAACATCAGCCTTAACGGTAGGCTTGCCTTCTAAGTCGGTACGGCAAAAAGCAATACCGTGGTTTTCGGGCGCGGGGTTAACGGTAATGGTAACATCCTGCCCGGTGTGCAAGCCTTTACCACTAAGGGTAACGGGGGCTGCCAGTGTATGTTGCTTATCGCTCATAGCTATCTTATGCCGATTTTGCTTTTAGTTCTTTCAATTCTTTTTCAAGCGATGCTATACGCTGCATTAAGTCGGGCAATTTACGGAAACCAACGTAAGCACGCCTATAGTCGCCTACAGGAAATGCCGGTGAGCCCTGCATAATTTCGCCTTCTTTAGCAATACTGTTGCCAATGCCGCTTTGGGCGGCTATTTTAACGCCGTCGGCAATAACAAGGTGGCCTATAATGCCCACCTGCCCGCCAATCATGCAGTTTTTACCAATTTTGGTAGAACCCGCCACGCCGCTTTGTGCTGCAATAACGGTATTTTCTCCTATTTCTACGTTATGGGCTATCTGAATAAGGTTATCAAGCTTAACACCCTTGCGGATAATAGTAGAACCCAGGGTAGCCCTGTCTATGGTAGTGTTGGCGCCCACTTCAACATGGTCTTCAATAATTACATTGCCAATCTGGGGCACCTTGTTGTAGTTATTCTCGCTGTTTTGGGCAAAGCCAAAGCCATCGCCACCCACAATTACACCCGAATGCAGGGTAACATTAGCACCAATTTTACACTCGGCATATACTTTAACACCCGGATAAAGCACCGTATTATCACCAATAACAACGTTGTTGCCAACGTAGCTGCCGGGGTAAATTTTTACGTTTTTTCCTATTTGGGCATTCTCGCCTATGTAGGCAAAAGCGCCAAGGTAAAGGCCCTCGCCATGGGTGGCTGAGGTAGCTATAAACGATGGTTGCTCTATAGCCGCTGCTGCTTGTTGGTGTTGGTTATATACAGCCAATAGCTGTGCGAATGCCTGGTAGGCATCGGGCACACGGATAAGGGTGGTGGTAACGGGTTTCTCAGCAACAAAATCGGCATTAACAATAACTACCGATGCCTGTGTAGAGTAAATATAATCGGTGTACTTAGGGTTTGCCAGGAATGACAAAGCCCCCGGGGTTCCCTCCTCAATCTTAGCCACGGTAGTAACAGCCGCCAATGCGTCGCCCTCTACAGTTCCTTGAATAAGCTTGGCTATATCGCCCGCGGTAAATTTCATTAGGGCAAAAGTAATGAATTATAAATTGCTAGTATTACTCTATTTCCCTGTGTTCTTCATCGGCCTATGCGGCCCGCACTTACTTTCTTCCCGGCCGAAGAAAGTAAGCAAAGAAGACCGTGCAAAATTATAGAC
>JBIPNX010000162.1:0-5469 GCA_044378145.1 Flavobacteriales bacterium
TTCGCCTGTAATGGATATGACCACAACAACACAATCGCCTATAGAATTAAAGTTTAAAGTGGCTTACCGCTATAATGGCAATACTAACGATGTACTTAAAGTATATATATCAAGTAATTGTGGCGAAACGTGGCAGGTACGTTATTCTAAAACCGGAGCACAATTGGCAACAGTGTCTAATGGCACCGGAAGTTTTGTTCCTTCATCGGCCAGCGACTGGCGTACCGAAACCGTAAACATTAATGGCCTGGCTAACAAAGATGCTGCAATGGTGCGTTTTGAAGTAACTGCAGATGGAGCAGGCCAGCGTTTATATGTTGATGATATTAATATAGGTGGCAACGAAGGTGTTGGTATTGAAGAGCAAACAACTTCAACCTTGGGCTTAAATGTTTACCCTAACCCTATTACCAACCAAACGCTGATTAACATTAACAGTGTAAAAGGCGGCATGGCAACATTAGCCCTGTTTGATATTACCGGACGCAGCATTGCAACACGTAATGTTGCAGTACAAGCAAATAATGCTACAACCGTAGACTTTAACAGCATTGCCCCTGCCCTGGCTGCCGGCATATATAATATACGCCTGCAATTAGATGGTGATGTTGTTAACCGCCGTATTGTTGTAAGCCAGTAATTTATACTGTTGGCACACATTAGCAAATCGGCTTTTGTTAGGGGCATACAATGCCCAAAACAACTCTATTACTACAAGAACAGCTATAATAAACGCGACGCGCTGACCGAAAGTCAGCGCGTTAGTTTTAAAAGGGGTACCGATGTTGGCCTGTTGGCTCAGCAATTATTTCCCGGTGGTAGGGATTTAACCCCGGCATCGCCATGGCAATATAAGCAGTCGGCCAATATTACCCGCCACTACCTTGAACAGGAAGTACCTGTTATATATGAAGCATCGTTTTTATACGATAGCCTGTATGCTATAATGGATATAGTAGTTAATACTAATGGTAGCCTAAAACTATATGAGGTTAAGAATACCCGCAGTGTTAAAGAGCAGCACTTGCTCGATGCATCGTTTCAATATTATGTAATTAAGCAGGCAGGTTTTACCATTGATAGTATTGCCATAGTATATCCATTAGAAAGCTTGGAAGACTATGATAGCACAATACCCTTAAGCAATCTATTTAATATAGAAGATATAACAGCTACTGTTGAAGAACGACAAAACGAGATTGAGGCCAGCAGTATATACCAGGTAAATATGCTATCACAATCATCACCACCTGATATAGGAATAGGTAACCAATGCTTTAAACCCTATGCCTGCGATTTTATGGGCATTTGCTGGGCTAATACACCATTAGACAGTATCAATACCTTAATTGTTGATGATGAAGATAAACGCAGGATATTAACAGATAAGCAAATTTTACCTCGATAATATAGCCATTGTCAAACGGCTAATACAGGTCATTTTACCTTCCTCATTAAATATTTTAATTTCCCAAACATGGGTGCTTCTACCTAAATGAATTGGCTTTGCTATGCCTTTTACAAAACCGCTGCTAACTGCCCTTAAGTGATTGGCATTGATATCTAAGCCCACCGCGTAGTTCTTTTCTAAATCAATTACAAGGTGAGATGCCACGCTGCCAAGTGTTTCGGCCAAAACAACAGAAGCCCCGCCGTGCAATATGCCTGCAGGTTGTTTAGTACGGTGGTCAACAGGCATAATAGCCGCTAAATAATCATCGCCTGCTTCAACAAATTCAATTCCTACATACTCTCCCATATTTCCAACCGAACCTTGGTTTAAATCAGATGGAGTAAAATCAACTTTCCAGATTTTCATATTCTAAAATAAATTATAGTAAAAATAAATATCTCCAATTAAAGGTAAAAAACAACAGATTGTTTAAATAACAACCAACCACTTACATGCATTAAATACAATTAAAAAATAATTTAAAACGTTAAACCTACTAACAAATAAGGGTTTTAGACCAAAGCTAAACTTTTCAAATTGCTAAAAAACTTACGTGGGTAGTTGCAGGTTGTATACTAAACTTTCTATATGATGGCTCCAACATAATTTTACATCCAAGATTTTTAACCCAAATCAATATGAAAAACACTATTACAACCACCACAACAAAAAAACACATGTTTGCCTATGTACTACTATTTGCTTTAGTAGTTCTGGCAGTACGTAACGTATCCGCTCAACGCGAAGGTACAAACTGGTACTTTGGTAACAAAGCCGGTTTAAACTTAGAGAACATTGCCTATTCTATGGGCGATGGTGCTTTAGTATCAAACTCAACATGTGCAAGTATTGCCACTGCTAATGGCGATTTACGTATGTACACCAATGGAGTTACATTATGGAATGCAAAACACCTTTTGGTAAACGATGGTACCGGAATTAAAGGTAATACAGCAGCAAGCCAGGGAGCTATTATTGTTCCTGTGCCTAACTCAAATCAAATGTATTATGTATTTACAGCACCTGCAAATGGTGTAGATATGTATGGCAACCCCGACAGCTTACGTTATACTATTGTAGACATGAGCGCCCATGATGGTTTTGGCCAGGTAGATTTAGATCATAAAAACGTGCCTATTTACGGCCAGGTAGAAGAAAAACTAACTGCAGTATATAGCGGTGGCGATGTTTGGATTATTGCCCATGGTTTTAAAACAAACAAATATGTAGCCTATAAACTTACTGAGAGTGGCTTAGAAGGCCCTGTAGAATCTACAGTAGGTATGACTGATAACTTAGGTGGCCGCGGTTGCATGAAAGCATCGCCAAGTGGTAAAAAACTAGCCCGCACTATGAGCCTGCAAAACAAACTGGAGCTTTTAGACTTTGATGTTGCTACCGGTATTGTATCAAACCCTATGACTATTGGCAACCTTCCGGGTGCTTACGGTGTAGATTTTTCATCTTTCAGCAGCCGTTTATATGTTTCTACTGTAGGTGTTAACCAAAACTACATTCACCAGTTTAACATTAAACTTGATACACAAGCTCAAATTGAAACATCTAAATATACCATTACCCCACCTGCAAACACATTCCCAACTGCTTTGCAATTAGGCTACAACGGTATATTGTACATGGCTAACTCACAGACCAACACAATTGGCAATATTACCAATGCAGATACACTTGGTACTGCCTTAATTTACAATGCATCGGCTATTACAGTACCGGGTACTATATACAATGGTTTACCTGCATTTAACCAATCGTACTTTAAACGTAACCCGATTATTTTATCTGTAGATGATAACGCCCTGTCTACTTTAGAGGTTTACCCTAACCCATCAAACGGGACATTCCGTTTAAGCGTTGGTAAAAACAAAAGCCAGGACATTAAACTTAACGTTTATAACATGACAGGCACTAAAGTATTCTCGGCAGAGAACTTTGACGAAGGACAAAACGTAATTACCCTTGACCTTACTAAACAACCTGCAGGTATGTATTTCTTTGATATAAATACCCCTGAAGGTAAAACTGTTAAACGCTTAGTAATAAACTAACGTAATAAATACTGAAATAGGAACCCCGTCGGCTTGATGAAAAAGAAAGCTGCCGGGGTTTTCTGTTTTAAGCAGCTATAAGATCTACGTTAGCATATACCTCTTCAACCTCAGCTAAAATATTTAGAATCTCGGTATAAGAATAGTTGGTTACCAACTTCATGCGGTATTCTTTAAAATTAGGAAGCCCCCTAAAGTAATTAGTGTAATGGCGGCGCATTTCAATAATACCCAACTTCTCCCCTTTCCACTCAATAGACTTAAGCAAGTGCATTTTACAAACAGTAAGCCTGTCGGCCATGGTAGGCTTGTCTAAATGCTTGCCTGTTTTCATAAAATGCTTAATCTCGTTAAATATCCAGGGGTAACCAATGCTTGCGCGGCCTATCATAACCCCATCAACGCCGTAACGGTTTTTCATTTCCAGCGCCTTTTCAGGGGTATCAACATCGCCATTACCAAATATGGGTATTTTAATGCGGGGGTTATTGCGTACTTCGCCAATAAGGGTCCAGTCTGCAGGACCTTTGTATAACTGGGCACGGGTACGCCCGTGTATAGATAGGGCAGCAATGCCAATATCCTGAAGCCTTTCGGCTACTTCTGCAATATTTTTGGTGTTATCGTCCCAACCCAAACGGGTTTTAACGGTAACAGGGCGGTTAGCAATGTCTACAATTTCTTTAGTCATTTTAACCATTTTGGGGATATCCTGCAGTAATGCAGCCCCTGCACCCTTACAGGCCACCTGTTTTACTGGGCAGCCGTAGTTAATGTCTATAAGGTCAGGATTAGCTTTATCGGCAATAATACCCGCCTCGCGCATTGAGTTAATATCAGAGCCAAATAATTGGATGCCTATAGGACGTTCGTATTCAAAAATATCGAGTTTCTGGATACTTTTGGCAGCATCGCGTATCAGGCCTTCCGATGATATAAACTCAGTATACATCAAATCGGCCCCGTTTTGCTTACAAACGTAGCGAAATGGAGGATCGCTCACATCTTCCATAGGTGCAAGCAATAAAGGGAACTCCCCCAAGTCAATATTTCCTATTTTTACACTCAATTTTATAGATAATATACAGCAAAGATAAGTAAAATAGCCCAAATGGAACAAATTGCCCCTCTACAGTCTATGCGTCCTTTAACAAGGTTCTTCATATTCCTGTCACTATTATTAATGTCGGTATCGTTTGGTGGTTTGCTAGGCAACCTTGCAATTACAAACATTTGCGACTGTGCTATTCCTGAAGACCCTGCCGAGTTTTTAAAACTTGCACAAGAATCGCCTTTAATGGTTGCGGGTATAAAACTGAGCGTTATTATTTCTCAGCTTATAGGTTTTGCTATGCCCGCCATATTTTTTGCCCGTTTGGTTAATGTGGATGTAGCTACCGAACTGGGTATGGTAAACAAAACCAATTACAGAAGCTACCTTTTAGGGGCCCTGCTAATTATCTCTTTATTACCGGTAGTAAACTTTACTCATTGGCTAAACCAGCAAATTGATTTTGAAGCCATGTGGGGCGAAGTTGGCACTCAAATTAAGAGCATGGAAGAGTTAAATGGTAAGCTAACACAGCTTATCCTGCCATCAGATGGCGATATTCCCAACCTTCTCTATGTTATATTCCTTATAGGAATAATACCCGCCATTTGCGAAGAATTAGTATTCAGGGGAGTTTTCCAGAAGATATTTACCAATATGTTTATTAATAAGCATGTGGGCGTTTGGGTTGCTGCCTTTGTATTTAGCTTTGCTCACTTTCAGTTTTATGGCTTTTTACCCCGCTTTATTTTAGGTGCCGCGTTAGGGTATCTGTTCATGTATAGCCGCACATTGTGGGTGCCTATGGTGGCCCATGCAGTAAATAATACTTTGGGAGTGTTGTTTGCATATTGGAAACTGGATGAGGGCGAAACCCTTAATACCGATACCTTAGGCAC
>JBIPNX010000161.1:0-5469 GCA_044378145.1 Flavobacteriales bacterium
AAAAGTATTTACCTGCCCGTTAAGTTTTTTATGTAATGTAAAGCGGTTCCATGTTCCGGCCCTGAATGCCATAATTACCGCACCCAATGTAACGGCAGACGAAATACATAATACATACAGCCCGGTTGTAGTGCCATAGCCCGCAAATGCAAACCAAAGGCCTGCCAGCATTAATATGCCGCCAATAACACCCAGTACGGTTGTGCCGGGTAGTACCAATATCTCTACCATTAGCAACAAAAGGCCTAGTAATAATAAGAGTATAATGCCGGTTAGCGTCATACCTCAAAAGTAGAATAAACTATTGGATTAAGAAGGGAATTTTAAAGCGGAAGAAGCTTTAATGCTGCATTTTCTTTGGCGCGCATTTTCTTTTCGTCAGCCGGGGTTTTGTCTTTATACCCCATAAGGTGCAAAACGCCGTGTATCATTACCCTGTGCAGCTCGCACTCAAAGGTGTTTTTGTATGCTTTGGCATTATCTGCCACACGGTCTATCGATATAAAAATATCACCCGACAGGCGTTTGCCTTCGGTATAATCAAACGTAATAATATCAGTAAAGTAATTGTGGTTAAGAAACTGCTTATTCATTTCCAACAAATGCCCGTCTGAACAAAAGACATAATTGATGGGAGCAATAGAAAACCCCTCGTTGGAAGCTACAAGTGCTACCCAATTGCGCAGCACCTGTTTATCTTTTAAAGTAAATTTTACGTCTTGTAGCCTGAATGAAATGTTACGCGACATATATTATTCGGCTGCAGTTTGGTGCAGTTTAAAGTCTAACATAACAATACGTCCTTTCTCTTCAAACTCTACCCCGTCGGCCAGGTGGCGCATTAAGAATACACCGCGACCGTTAGGCTTTTCAATATTTTCGGGTGATGTTGGGTCAGGAACCTGGTCGTAATCAAAACCGGGGCCTTCATCGGATACCGTAAAACGGATACCGTCGTTAATAGCGTCGCACTTAATAGATACGTGCTTAGCCATATCAAACTTGTTGCCGTGCTGTATCGCGTTTGTAATAGCTTCTGTAAGGGCTACAAGCATGTTGCCGTACACATCTTCATTTACGTAATACGGTGCGCTAAGTTCCTGAAGTAATTTTTCTACTAAAAGAACACTTTCTTGTGACGATGTAATGCGCACTTCTTGATGGTTGGCGGGTTGGGCGTGTGTAATTGTTTGCATCATAGGCAACATCGTTATTTTTTTATACTGCGTTTGTCTCCTTGTCCCGGCAATGGTGCTTCAACTTTAGGAGTTCCCTTGGGTTGGGGCGCAGCGGGTTGTTTGTTTTCAAAGTTGTTAAAGTAGTCGGTCACCTTGGTGCGGTAAAACAAGTTTAACGCCGGTGGAACTGTTTTAAGTAACTCTGTTTCTTTCAATTTTTTCCTGTTATACTCAAAAAATAAAGAAGGGTTACTTAAAGGTGAATCTTTTGGCTCTTTTGATTCACGGGTATCGTCTTCATCGCGCTCGCGCTCAGACTTTTCGGCTACCAACAGGCGGGTTAAAATATCTTGCTGGCGTTTCAATGTTTCTTCGGTAATGTTCTTATCTACAATGTCTTTCTCGGTCTTCTCCATGTCCTCCATAATCTTGCTAAGGTTGCCCTTGTTGCCGTTTTTACCGTCTTTGTCAATCTGGTCGGCAAGGCCCTGCAACTGGCGGCGGATAGACTCCTGCTGCGCTGCCATTTTTGCTAAACCCTGGCTCATGCCTTTTTGGCCACCCGGCTTTTTGCCATTCTGCATGCCATCTTTCATGTCTTTAATATCCTTGTTTAGCTTCTCCTGCATTTTACGCAAATCACCAGCACTTGGCTTTTGGCCTGTTTTGCCCGGTTTTTTGCAGCTTCCCTTGCCCGACATTGACGATGGCATACTTTGCTGCATCTGGTCAGCCACATCGCTTAACATTAGCGCAAGGTTGTTTACTGCCGTCATAACAAACTGCTGGCGGTTGGTAGCCTGTGGGGTAATACGGTCTTCTAACGCATCAATGGCTTTACCCATGTTGCTGTTTATATCAGCAATCTCGCGGTTGATAATAGCACTAATTTGAGGAACACGCTTGCTTAGGGCTAACAGGCTGTCTTCAATCATGCGGCCATCGTCTTTCAACTTTTTCTGGTCCTGCATAATTTTGTTGTACAACGGATTGTTAATGTTGGTTTTGCCGGTGCGGCTAATCAACTCTTCCTGGTCAAACGAAAGCTTAATAAGGTTCTCCAGCAACTGACGAAGCGATTTTAAATCCTCCTCGCTTTGCTCTGCCTCCATGCCATCCTGCATCTTCTCCAGCTTATCGCTCATTTTTTGCATCTTGTCTGATGCCCCTTTTTGCGATTGCGAAGCTTTACTGTTCTTTTTGTTATCAAGGTTCTCTTTAGAGTCTTTCAGGTCTTTCTGAATATCTTCTGAATCCGTTTTAGGGTTTTCAAACTCGTTAGGGGTTTCCAGTTCCTTGTTCTTTTTATCAAGGTCTTCCAGCTCCTTTTTCAGCTTATCAAACTCATCGTTAATCTTATCCTGCTTATCCTGAATGTCTTTTTGCTCTTGCGGGGTATCGGCATTCTTGGTGTCCTCAGCCAGTTTATCCTGCTCTTTAGCCAAGTCTTTTAAACGGTCAATGGTTTTCTGAAGCTTATCATCAAACTCCATACGTTTAAACATCTCCAACGAACGATCAAGCTCTTTCTCAATATCTTTATTGGTAAGCTTTAACTCATCCAGCATTTTCTGCACCTTGTCTTTATCAAGGTTGTCCATCATCTTTTGCAGGTCGTCAAGCATCTTCTGCAAGTCGGGCGTCATAATATCGTCCAGCAGTTTTTCCAGTTGCTTTTGCTTATCTAAAATGCGTTGGTCTTCCTCGCTAAACGAGTTACTGTTCTGGTTTTTCTGGATGTTCTCTTTCTTAATGTTATCCAGTTTAGTTTCCAGGTCTTTTTGCTTTTTAAGGATATCCTGCAGCTTTTTCTTGTCTTCGTAAGTCATTGCCTTTTTGTTCAGCAACTTCTTGTTCAGCTCTTCCAAATCCTTTTGCAGGCCTTTAGCATCTTTGATGCTTTGGCTTAAATCGTCCTTAATCTCTTTGTTAGACTTATCGGTGCTTTGGGCTATATCAGCTAAAGTTGGTACGCGGAATGCCATTTTAGTGCTACGTGACGATTTAGGGCCATGCACCCCATCGTTATCCCACACTTCAAAATAATATTCAAAGGCATCGCCGGGGTTTAATGTAATGGTGTTTAAATCCCACAAGTAATAAAACTCGGCAGCAGACTGGCCCTGAGTAAACGGTACGTCTTTAGATACCACAGCACCTTTAGGGTTGCCGCCCTCATCAACGTAAACGTAGTTAAACGTTAAACGGCGGAAACCGTAATCATCTTTAGTAACCCCGTTAAAGTATAAACGCTTAATGTCGGTTGAATCTTTAAACTCCTGCGCCTCTATGGTAGGGTATTGGTCGGGCACCACACTGATGTTGTAACGAACAGAGTCGCGGTTGCTCAAATACTGGTTAGAAGTAGCAATACTGTATGTTTTGCTTTTCATCAGGCGGGCAGACATTGAGTACTTATCGGCACCGGCGGCATTTACAGCCTGCGCGGTATCGTTAAAGGCCATTTTTAGGTTCTGGGTGTTTTGGGTAGAGAATACCCAGGTAGCCACCGTACCTTCCGGCACAATAAAGTCGCCTGTGTTTTTAATCACTTCGGGCTGCTTGCCTGTGTATGCAGGGTAAGCCAGCTTAACCTCAAAGTTTAATATGATTGGGTTTGGCAACGCTTTTAAGGTGTATTCCTGAGAGTCAAAACCATCGGCAACCAAATGAAACGTAATGTCTTTTTGAACATTGCGGAAGATGTAGTTAAACTCAATGGTGTTTTCGCGTTCCATTTTGTAACGCACATCGCCCACCTCAATAAATACTTCTTGCGGAACTTCGCTGCCCGTTAGTTTCAAATCCAGTTTAAAGTCCTGGTTTTGAATAACCTTTAGGTCTTTGTTCATCAGGTTAAACTGGAACGGGGCCTTAGGAGCGAAGTATGTATTGTAGTTTACCAGCCTACCGCTACTCTCAGCAATAATACCCGGGTAAAACAGCATAATAATAACCAGCGCAATAATGGGAGGTAACGCGTATTTCAGATACTTGCGGTTAGCTCCCAGGTCTATGGCATTGGTAAACGGAATGGGTTTTAACTCGGCAATTTTTTGGTCTATACCTGCGCTGATAAGGGTTGAACTACCCGAACTATCATCGGCAGTAAGAGTATTTAACTGCAAAACGTTCAACAGTTTATCTTTTACATCGGTAAAGTGGCGGCCTATAATAACAGCAGCATCGGTATGGCTTATAACCTTACCCATGTTGTACAGCTTAAGCATTGGGATAATAACCCACTTAATGGTGATGCCTACAGTTATGGCAAGGAAAGAATAAAACAATATGGTACGACCGGTAGTGTTGAAACGGCCAAAGTATTCCAGTAAGTTAACCGTTAAGAAGAAAAGCACAAAAACGCCCGTAAAATACAAGCCCCCGCGTATAAGCTGGTTCTTGTAATACTTACGCGTAAACTCATCAATCTTAGCTATTAAAAGGTTATAATTTGAACTTGTCCTTTCCATATTGCCCCGTTTTACGAATGATTACCCTTTTAGTTTCTTGAAAGATGCATTAAAGTTAACAATCCATAGTTTAGTTATTCACACAATTGTACCTTTTCGGGCGATGAGGAGTGGATACCAATTTCTATACAACGGCCATCCATGTTAAAAAGCAAGCGAAGCGAGCCATAGGGCTTTTTAAAGATAAGCACCCTGCCTCCATCAATTTCAATATCGGCAACACCCAGTTTAGTAGTTACATCTTTGCGGTTGATGCCTAATAACTGAGGTTCTGTATGGCCTGAGAATTTATCGCGAAGTTCAATATAATTACGGCCTGTATAGAAGTAAATATCGTTGTTAAGGTAAAACACACCACCTCCGCAGTTTACATTACCCCCTTCGGTAGATTCTCCCGTAAAGCAAGGCAGTTTCTTCTTTACCGACGACATAGATGCCGTTGGTTTTAGCCCGTTAACACGGCCGGTAACAAGGTCGGCAATAATATTATCGCAACCTGTAGCCACCATCGCAACAGGTTCTGCCTTGGTCTTGGTTTTAACGGGTTTCTGTGCTATTGCAGGTATAAAAAAGCAACCTAATACTACTGTTGCAATAATTCTATTCATCATACAAAACTATTATTGGCAAATACCTGCCGGCTTTTCTTTCGGATTAAGAAACTTATAGTTTATAGATTTATCATAATCCAAACAGGCGGCAGCGTTGTTGTTTTGAGCCTGGTAAACGCGGGCACGGTAAAAATAACCCTTGCCATCGCCGGGGCGCCTTTTTATGTAAGCGTTAAAGTCTTTCAATGCTTTCTCATAATCCAATGC
>JBIPNX010000275.1:0-3846 GCA_044378145.1 Flavobacteriales bacterium
GCCGCCATGATGCTGGCCTGCTACTGGATGGGCCGTAAGCGCTTTCCTGTACCGTACGACAATGCCCGTATACTGTTTTACTTAGCCCTTGCAGTAGGACTGTACTTAGTATCGCTAAGGCTTGGTGTTACTGGCATTTTGCAATATGGGGCCAATACGGTTCTACTGCTTTTATATGTGGGTATTGCTTACTTGATAGAGAAGCCGAAAAAAGCATTAATTTAGCGTCCGCTTTAAAAAGCCACAGGTTTGAAAATAAACGTTATAAATAAGTCGAAACACGCACTGCCTGAGTATGCTACGGCACTATCGGCAGGGTTAGATTTGCGTGCCAACCTTGACGCACCGGTTACCCTTGGGTCGCTGGAACGTACAATGGTGCCCACCGGCTTGTTTATAGAGTTGCCCGAGAGTTACGAGGCGCAGGTACGCCCACGCAGCGGCTTAGCAGCCAAGCATGGCCTTACAGTGCTAAACAGCCCCGGCACTATTGATGCTGACTACCGTGGCGAAATAAAAGTAATTTTAGTTAACCTTAGTAATGAACCTTTTACGATAAACGACGGCGAACGTGTTGCCCAACTTGTTATCGCCCGCCACGAACATATTGTTTGGAATGAGACCGAAGAGCTCGGCCTTACAGAGCGCGGCGAGGGCGGATTTGGACACAGCGGTAAGCATTAGGTTATAGAACGAATTTAGAGAGTATGAAGATTATTGTACCAATGGCAGGAATGGGCAAACGTATGCGCCCACACACGCTAACCACACCAAAGCCCCTTTTACCTATAGCAGGCAAACCTATAGTGCAGCTTTTATGCGAAGAGTTGGCCAAAGTATGTACCGAGAAAATTGAAGAGATAGCCTTTATTATTGGCGATTTTGGCAAAGAGGCAGAAGATAACTTAGTTAAAGTAGCCGAAAGCCTTGGCGCTAAAGGCAGCATATACCATCAGCACGAAGCGTTGGGTACCGCCCACGCGGTGCTTTGCGCTAAAGAATCGCTGTCTGGCAAGGTAATTGTTGCCTTTGCCGATACATTGTTTAAAGCCGATTTTGAAATGGACGAGGCCAAAGATGCCGTTATATGGGTGCAGAAAATTGACGACCCATCAGCTTTTGGCGTGGTTAAAATTGCCGACGACGGTACCATTAGCGACTTTATAGAAAAGCCTAAAGACTTTGTTAGCGACCTTGCCATTATTGGTATTTACTACTTTAAAGACGGCGAAAACCTTAAAAACGAGTTGCAATACCTTATTGATAATGAGGTAAAAGACAAAGGGGAATACCAGATTACCAATGGCCTTGAGAACATGAAAAACAAAGGCCTTAAGATATACCCCGGCGAGGTTATTGAGTGGTTGGATTGCGGTAATAAAGACGCTACTGTTTATACCAACAAACGCTGGTTAGAATTGCACAAAGACAATTTTTCTAAACCTAACTCGTTAAAAGTTGTTAATTCTGAAATAATAGAGCCCTGCTTTATTGGCGAAAATGTAGAAATTAACAACTCTAAAGTAGGACCTTACGTATCAATTGGAAATAATACAATAATCAACAATTCTGAAATCAATAATTCAATCATCCAAACAAATGCAACGTTGCAAAATACCAAGCTGGCTAACTCTATGCTTGGCAACTATGTGCAGGTAAACGGTGGTGAATATGAGCTTAGCCTTGGCGATTACAGCGTTATAAGCCACAAATAAAACGCATACATTGAAAGAAAACACCCGCACATATAAAACAATAGCCTATACCTTATTGGTCCTGTTGCTCACAGGCGCGGTGTTTACAGGCTGTAAAACAAAAAATGCCGTTACAGGCGGTGGCGACCCCAAAAGCGGCAAAGATAAACTTACTGAAAAGCAGCGCCTTGACTCTGACTTTTTATTCTTTAATGCTACCAAAGAGAGCATGTTGGGTAATTACGATGAAGCTGCAAGGCTTTACAACCAGTGCATCCAAATCAATCCATACAATCCAGCTGCTTATTACGAGTTGGCCCGTATTGCTTTTGATGGTAAAGATTACGACAATGCCGTATTGCTAGGCCGTGCCGCCATTTCTCTTGATAAAAAGAACGTTTGGTACAAACTACTATATGCGCAGTCTTTGCAGGGCCAGGGGAAGTTTGATGATGCTGTAAAGGTGTACGAACTGATAGTTAAAGAGAACCCAAACTCGTTAGAATATACCTTTGAATTAGCTGATAGTTATTTAAAAGCCAACCGCCCTGATGATGCTATTAAAACCCTTGACAGGATTGAGGACTTGATGGGTATATCGCCCGATATTTCGCAGGAAAAAATGCGCCTGTACCTTCGTTTAGGCAATATTGACAAGGCTGCCAATGAAATTCAAAAGTTAATTGACGTTAACCCTAACGACCCAAGCAATTACATTATACTGGCCGATATGTACTTGGCCAACCGTATGAATGATAAGGCGTTTGATATTTACCAAAAAGCCCTTAAGGTTGACCCAACTAACGGCCCGGTGCATTATTCGCTATCGCAGTTTTACAGGGAGAAAGGGGATAAAACAAAATCGTACGACGAGTTAAAGCTTGCTTTTGCCAGCCCTGATATTGATATTGATACCAAAATACAGGTATTGCTTAGCTACTTTACATTGAGCGAAACCAGCCCGGAAATGAAAACACAGGCTTACGAATTATGTAAACTGATGTTGGAAGCCCATCCTCTGGAACCTAAAGCCTACTCTATGTATGGCGACTTTTTATTCCGCGACAAGAAATTTGTTGAGGCAAGGGATAACTTCTTAAAGGTGTTGGATATTGATAAATCGAAGTACCTGATTTGGAGCCAGTTGATAATGTGCGAATCGGAACTGGGCAACCACCAGGCGGTATTTGATTACAGCAGCCAGGCGTTAGATTTATTCCCCACACAGCCCGATTTGTATTACTACAAAGGTTCATCGGCGCTGCGTTTGAAAAAGACTAAAGAGGCCATAACCGTATTGAGCGACGGGTCGGGCCTTATATACAACAACCCACAGCTTGAACTACAATTTTACGCCTTGCTGGGCGATGCATATAATACCGATAAAAACTACGAACGCTCTGAAGATTACTACAACAAAGCGTTAGATATTGAGCCTAACAATACCTACGTACTAAACAACTACAGCTACTACTTAAGCGTACGTAAAGCCAAGTTGGAAAAGGCCCGCGATATGGCCCGTTTAGCTAACACAATAGAGCCTAACAACGCTACGTACGAAGATACTTACGGTTGGATATTTTATGTAATGGGCAACTACAACGATGCCAAAACATGGATTGAAAAAGCCCTGAGCCATGGTGGCGATGAAGATGGTACTGTTTTAGAACACTACGGCGACGTTATGTATAAGCTTGGCGATACATCTAAAGCCCTTGAGTACTGGAAAAAAGCGAAGGAAAAAACCGGCGCTACCGATTTAATAGACAGGAAAATATCCGAGAAGAAACTCATTGAATAAACATTGTAGCAATAAATTGTCTTCCCTTTAAAACAGAAAACAACTTTGAAAAATTCAGGACTGCTACTCTTTGCATTAACTATAATATTTGCATTTGCCTGCAAAACAAAGCACAAAGCCGATACTACTGTTACTAAGCCCGATACGGTTGCTGTAGCTACAGTAAATAAAGATTTGGTTGAAGATAAACCTGCCGATTCATTGGTTAAAGTTATCCGTGCAAAAGAACTCACCTTTAAAACCTTTACTGCTAAGGTTGAGGTTGACTCGAAGTTTGATAAAGACGATGCATCGTTCAACTGTAACCTGCGCATTGTTTGCGACAGCGCCATCTGGATATCAATATCGCCT
>JBIPNX010000163.1:0-5446 GCA_044378145.1 Flavobacteriales bacterium
TAACGAGGTAGAAAACTTTGCCACGGCATTTACCCGCATGCGTAACGAGATTAAGTATTGCCCCCAATGCCACAACATTGCCGATGATAATTTGTGCGCTGTTTGTGCCGATACCCGCCGCGATACTACTGTTATTTGTGTGGTAGAAAACCTGCGCGATGTTATGGCTATTGAAAATACCCTTACCTACCGTGGGGTGTACCATTTACTGGGTGGCATCATATCGCCTATGGATGGTGTAGGCCCTGCCGATTTAAATATTGACAGCCTGGTTAGCCGTGTATCTACAGGTCATGTAAACGAGGTTATACTAGCGCTATCTGCTACTATGGAAGGCGACACAACCAACTTTTATATATTTAAAAAGCTGGGTGGCCTTGATGTAAAAATAACCACCATTGCCCGCGGAGTACCTGTGGGCGATGAGTTAGAGTATACCGATGAGGTTACGCTTGGCCGTTCTATTGCCAACCGTATTATGTACGAGAATAATTTAGCACGGTAGTATCTAATTAAAAAATCCCGCTAAATTTTTAGCAGGATTTTTAGTTTTTCATTTTTAACTTTTCGTTAAAACGGAGCATCGTCTCCAGGTACAGGCGAGCTGAATGGTGGCTCACCACCCGGGTTATTCATTTTAGATTGGAACACAACCGTTGGAGGGCCATCAAACCCTGCGTTAGGGTTCAGGTTACTAAAGCCGCTATCTCCCGTAACACCCATAGTACCATACTCACCCTGGGCAAGGTCGGTAAACTTAGACAGCTTGCCGTTAAACTGCAGCTTGATATCTTCTAAGGCGCCGTTACGGTGTTTGGCAATAATAATCTCTGTAAGGCCTTGTGGGTATGGTTGCCCCTCTTCGTCAGACGTAAAGCCGTAATAATCGGGACGGTAAATAAAGCATACCATATCGGCATCCTGCTCAATCGCACCCGATTCACGTAAGTCAGACAGCTGCGGGCGTTTAGTGCCACCACGGGTTTCTACCGCACGGCTTAGCTGAGACAGGGCTATAATAGGTACGTTAAGTTCTTTGGCAATGGTTTTTAATGATCGCGATATGGTACTGATTTCCTGCTCGCGGTTGCCGCTTTTATTATCTCCCCCTACTGTCATTAACTGCAAGTAGTCAATAATAATCATTGATATATCGTACTGCGCTTTTAAACGGCGGGCTTTAGCTCGCAGCTGGAATACCGATAGGGCAGGGGTATCGTCAATATATAAAGGTGCTTCGGCTAGTTTACCGCTCAATGCATTCAGCTGTTCAAACTCATGGTCTTCCAGCGTGCCTTTTTTCATTTTTTCTACTGATATACCTGTTTCGCTGGATACCAAACGGTTTACTAATTGCAGCGATGCCATCTCTAAAGAGAATAAGGCCACAGGGCGCTTAAACTCTACTGCCGCATTGCGTGCCATAGATAGTACAAACGCTGTTTTACCCATACCGGGGCGTGCAGCCAGTACAATAAGGTCGCTTTTTTGCCAGCCAGATGTTACACGGTCTAAACTCGTAAAGCCCGACTCTATACCTGTAATACCGGTACCGTGGTTTTTAGCCGCTTCTACCTCTTTTATTGCCAGGCCTACCAACGATTTCATAGGCACAATTTCTTTGCCTATTAAACCTTCTGATACTTTGAAAATGCTACTTTCGGCAGTGTCCAGCAAATCAAAAACATCGGTAGTGTCTTCGTAGGCTTCTTTCATTATAATGTCAGAAACCTGTATTAGTGAGCGTTGTATATGCTTTTGCAGCAGAATGCGCGAGTGGTACTCAACGTTTGCCGATGATCCTACACGGTTGGTAAGCGATGCAACATAGTATGGCCCTCCCGCATATTCAAGGTCGCCTGCTTTGCGTAGCTCTGCTGTAACCGTTAAAATATCTACCGGTTGCGATGCCTGGAATAGCCTTTGTATTGAAGAAAATATCTTGCTGTGCTGTGGCTGATAAAACGTATCGGGGGTAAGAATATCAATTACCTCTGATAATGCATTTTTCTCCAGCATAATGGCACCCAGCACTACCTTTTCAAGCTCAATGTCTTGCGGTGGTGTTTTGCCATGTATATCTCCAACCTGTTGAATCGTCAACGGTTTTTTGCGTAAACGTGTATTGGGCTTATCTGCCCCTCCTCTTTCTTCCATAAGACTACAAAAATATAGCAAAAAAACGGGACAGTAGCACGTTGTTTATAAGTAATGATGGAAGTGTTTAGTTGGATTTTCAATACAAATGAAGCCGTTAATTTTTAACAAACTATGAGCACGCTATTAACAAAAAAGCCCCGACATATAGTCAGGGCTTTTGAATAATAAATCATCCGTTAATTATCTGTTACCTGTTGGTTTTACAACCGCAGGTTTTACAGCATCATCAGAAGTAGATTGAGTGCCTTTTACCTCAGGAACAATTTGCTTAGGTGCGATTGCAGGTTTTACCGCATCATCAGAAGTAGATTGAGGGCCTTTTACCTCAGGAACAATATGCTTTGGTGCATTTTTAGCAGCTTGAGATGCTAAATAACCTTTGTACATGTTTTCAACTTTAGTTTTGCCTTCTCCGCTTAAGTAGCCAAACCATGCAGTGTTCCATTGCGAAACATCGTGATTAAGAACCCAGTCTGCACGGTATTGAGCAGGAACATCGTTAATGTCGTTGTATAGGAATACGTCAGACCATGCACCATCGTTTGTTTTTAAACGAAGATCTTCGTAGCCTTTACGTTTTGCCACCACGCGGAAATCAAATTTAGCTCCGTTAGCTGCATTTGGGGCATGCAGGGTAAAAGTGTTACCCGATTTTTTAATGTACCAGTTACCTAAATCATCGTTAGGGGTAACAAATACTTTCATTTCGTGGTTATCGTTAATGGTAACGGTTTGCAGGTAATCGGCTGCTAAAGTAACAGTAGCTACACCACCGCTAACAGTTCCTGAACCAAAATCTTCGAACCAAAGTTCTGGGGACTCTTGCGCATAAACTTCTTTAGGGCCATCAACAGTGCGCACAGTAGCTGCTTTAGTACCTGTACAAGTAAAGTTACCTGCAGCATACATCGCATAGTTTGTAGTACCACCGCCTGCAAAACCATATACACCATAACGAGTACCGGCAGTGCCACCGGCATTTCCGTATACACCAAATGCGCCAAAGCTATAAGCACCCGCATTTGCAAATGAATATACACCCTGGTATTTGCCTTCAAAATTACCGCCAATGCCATAACCATCATCAGTATTGGGGGTATTACCATTAACGCCGTAGCCATCATAGCTGCCGGTTGCTGCAAACTCTCCATAAACACCTGAGTAGGTACCACTGGTATATGCGTTAACACCATGAATTGCATTAGTTAAAGTTGAGGCATTAGCTGAACCATAAATTTTATCGGCAGCAGGAGCATCAGCACCAACTCCTAAGTTTCCAGTACCATCGGCAACTGTTAAACGGCTGCCGCCGCCACCAAGTTCAAAAAGTTGAAAGTAGTTATCGCCCGGGCGGCTACGTAAGTTCCATTGGTTTACACCATTAAATGCAAAACGCAAAGCGGCATCGCCTGAAAAGCCATCAATATCAATTACACTAAAACTAGAAGTTGATTTAACTAAAATACCTTGGCTACCACCGTGTTCTATATGCAATTTATTGTTTGGGGTAATAGTTCCAATACCCACGTTGGTTCCATCGTCAAAAATTTGAGAGTTACCTAAAACAGTGGCAGCAGTAAATTTAGATACATAATTAACGGTACCATTAACTGAACCAGGGCCTGTTGGGCCTGTTGGACCGGCAGGGCCTTGTGAGCCTGTTGCACCGTTAGCACCGGTTACACCCGCACCTGTTGGGCCGGCAGGGCCTGTTGGGCCTTGAGAACCTGTTGCGCCGTTAGCTCCGGTTACACCTGCACCTGTTGGGCCGGCAGGGCCTGTAGCACCTACTAAGCCTTGTGGACCTGTAGGACCTGTAGCACCACCACCGGGACCTGTTGGACCGGCAGGTCCTGTAACACCTGCACCCGTTGGGCCGGCAGGGCCTTGAGAACCTGTAGCACCGGCAGGGCCTGTTGGGCCTTGCACACCTGCACCTGTTGGGCCGGCAGGGCCCTGAGGACCTTGCGCACCCGCAGGACCTGTTGGGCCCTGAGAGCCGCTGGTAGCCTGGTTAGCATACAATGCATAAGGCACGCTTAGTAACTGGCTATTGCCCGCTACAGTATAGTTTGAACCACCGGCAGGGTCAATTTCTGTTTTAATGTATTTGCTGCCGCTGCCCCATGCAATAGTTGCAAAGTTGCCGCTAACAACAGTACCGCCACCTACTTCAAGGTTAAATAAACCAAAGGCATTAGTTGTTTTAGTATGTGTTTCCTCATAAACAAGAGTGCCGCTTGGGCCACCGTCTAAAATACTTACACGGATTCCTACACTTTGTCCGTTCAATTCAACACCACTATTGTTGCGTGCAATGGCTTGGTAGTTAAATTTTTGGGGTGCTTGTGCATTTACAGTTAATGCGAATAACATTAATACCGTAAACGCTTTTAACGTTCTGGTAATTGTGTTCATGGTTAAATGATTGTTTGGTTAGATAGAAGATGTCTTGTTACTTAATTACTTCAATGCGTTTTACAACACTAAACGATTTGGTGTTGTCATCAGCATCAAAAACAATGTTGAGCATGTAAAGACCCTGGCTAACATTGTCAAGGTTTATCACCTCGGTTTGTTGTCCGCTTTGGGTTGGTTTTACATAACCATTAAGTTCGCGTCCGGCCATATCAAAAAGACGGAATGCTAACTTACCGGCATTGGGTAGGTTAAAAGCAATGTTTACCTCATTGCTTGCAGGGTTAGGATAGAGGTTGATGCTTGGAGCATTGGCAGGTAAACTGATTATGCCAACACCTTTAAACTTAGGTTGCTCAAAGCCCTGAGTAAAAATTGCGTTACCGCCGCTAATGGTTTCAATAACCGGCTCGCCTGCAATGTTTACCTGCAACGAACCCCAACTGCCGGTATAAAATTCGCCGGCATTTGAAATAGCTTGGTTTTCAATGTTTACCTGTGCTGTTGCTCCCGCAACGCCTACTATCAATAAAATAGGAATTAGGATCTTTTTCATGATGAAAAGAATTATTTGCTGCAAGTTTTGCATAGTTTAAGTAGCAAACAAATGATTTATGTCATATAATCATAAATATTTTATTATCAGCGCATTATATTAATTGTTGTTACAACAAAAAAAGGGTGGTTTATTATAAACCACCCTTTTGATAATCAGTATATTATGCAGACTAATTCTTAATAAGAACCGTAAGTGCTGCAGGCTTAGTGTTTTGCCCGTATAAACGAACTAAATAGATACCCGATGCAATGTTGCCAACACTCATTTTAGCAAGCGGAGCATTTTGCAAATGGGTAGATTGTACTATTT
>JBIPNX010000164.1:0-5418 GCA_044378145.1 Flavobacteriales bacterium
CACCGTACATGTAACCTACTTTACCATTGAATTTACCTGAACCGTTATCATCAGTAATTTTGATTTTAACGCAGTAAAGGCCAATATTGTCTTTAGCCATTTTGCGGCTTAAAAGCTCAAAAGTAGCACCTTCGTTAACGCGGGTGTTATCGTCCCAGCTGAATTGTTTAAAGCCTGCAGTTGGAGAGAATGTAACGCGGCCTTTGATGCCTGGGTAAGTAGATACCACTTGGTCAGCAAAGCTGTCGTCATCGCCGCTGTCGCTGCTTCCACCGCCAACTTCACTTAGCGATTTTGGTCCGCCAACAACGCGTTCTTCAGTGTAGTCAGTATAGTCAGTAAGTGTAGTAGAAGCAGGGTACATGTAGCCTACTTTACCATTGTATTTACCAGAACCGTTATCGTCAACAATTTTAATTTTGATAGTGTAAAGACCTATATCGTCTTTAATCATATCGCGGCTCATAAGCTCAAAAGTAGCGCCTTCGTTAACGCGTGTTTTGTCATCGTGGCCTGTAGATTTAAAACCTGCAGTAGGAGAGAATGTAACGCGGCCATACACTTTTGGGTATGTTGTAGTGGCGCGGTCCATGTAGCTGCTGCTAGAGCCGGAGCTGCTGCCGCCACCTGTAATACGGCCCGAAGTATAGTCCATATCGTCAGAAAGGCTGGTAGATGCACCATACATAAAGCCTACTTTGCCATTAAATTTTCCTGAACCGTTATCGTCAAGAATTTTAATTTTTACGCAGTAAAGGCCAATGTTATCTTTTGCCAATTCGCGTGTCATTAACTCAAATGTTGCGCCTTCGTTCACGCGGGTATCATCATCCCAGCTGTATTGTTTAAAGCCTGCAGTAGGAGAGAAAGTTACCTTGCCTTTAATACCGGGGTTGGTGGTTTCTACCTTGTCTAAGAACTTGGTCTGCGCACTGGCCGAAGTTATCGTGCCTGCGATAATAAAAAGTAATAAAATTATTTTTTTCATAGCTAAAAGTTTAGGAGTTCAAATATATAATTATTTATTTAATTGTCAAATCTGTTTTATCGGCTTTGTTATTTATTGTTGTTTCATCAACATTAACCCACATAACCTTTCCTGTATACGTTTTATCGGGGTCAAGGGTAACTTTAACTTTTATAAAATAGTACTTGGTAATGGCATCTTTAAAAATCTTCCTGCTCAGTAAATCAAACTTGGTGCCATTTTTTAAATGCACCTCTTTAGACCAGTCGCTGCCCTCTGCGTAAGCCCACGCATCGCCTAGTGTTCCATCAATTGCACCGGTAATACCCGTTTTTTCATTGGCAAAGCTAGGCAATTCAAAAGAGCCGTCAGCAGGATCTCCATCTACAACTCCGGCAACATCATCTTTGTCTTTTTTCTCTGTATCGGGGGTAAAGCCTTTAGGGGCATCCATGTATTCTGCGCTGTAATTTGCATAAGGCGAAAAGCTGGTAGAGGCAGGGTACATATAACCAATTTTGCCGTTATGCTTGCCGCTTTCAAGGTCGTCGGTAATCTTTACTTTTATGTGGTAAAGGCCCCAGCCGCCATCTTCCTTAATCATGGTATGGCTAAGCAATTCTATTTTAGAACCGTAAACAAGATGGGTACGGCTATCGTCAAACGACGACATTTTTAACGTTCCTCCATCAAACGTAACTATGCCTGTGCAGCCTGTTTTTTCTGTTGCCACACGGTCTATAAAATCTCCGTCGTAATCTTTTTTCTTAGCAACCGGTGCATCTTTGGCATCTTCAACCCGTATACGTTTGCTGTTGTAATCGGTATACTCAGAAAAACTGGTAGACGATGGGTACATAAAACCTATTTCGCCTTTAAAAGGGCCTTCCAGTATTTTTACTTTAATGTGGTGCAAGCCTATAGATGTGTTGTCTTTAAGCATTACCGGGCTTAGCAATTCTATCTCAGTTCCCCTGTCAAGGTTTGGCGATGTGTCTTCGAACGATGTTTGCTTTAGTGTACCGCCATCATATGTTACGGTGCCTTTAACTCCTGTTTTCTCAGTAGGTACCTGGTCTAAAAAATTAAGGTCGGCATTGCGTTTTATGGGCTGTTCTGCAATATCTTCTTTTACAATAGAGCTGCCATCTTTCAGTCGTTTTAAATCTATACGTTCGGTACCATAATCTGCATACGATGCAAAGCTGGTAGAAGCAGGGTACATATAGCCAATTTTGCCATTGTGCGTGCCGGTACCATTATCGTCTATAACCTTTACCTTAACATGAGACAGGCTCCAAGATGTTTTATCCTTAACCATGCGTGGGCTAAGCAATTCAATCTCAGCACCCTTTTTCAGGTTTGGAGATGTGTCTTCAAAATCGCACATTTTAAGTGTACCCCCGTCAAATGTAACAGTACCCTTAGCCCCTGTTTTTTCAGTAGGAACCTGGTCTATAAAACTTTTGCAGGCCTGGGCGTTTGCCAACGTACACAACGCAATAACCCCTATCACTATAAGCCAACGCTTCATCAATCTCAATTTTGTACAAAGTAACTAAACAAATATCACAATTAGCAAAGCCAATATACATAAATTACTACGCATAAAGTAGTATGTACATCTGCTGCTGTGTAGCAAACAAATGCAACAGACAAATACTATTCCAACTTTAATACGGCCCGCTGTACACTTTCTGTTTTGTAAGCCATAACCCTGGGCACAATACCCGCAGGCAACTTTACATCGCCAGTTTTCCGGGGGCTGGTAAAAGGCCCAAAAGCTATTTCAAAAATTATCCGGTCGCCCTGCTTTTCGTAGGTAGAGAAAAACAGCAATGCGTCAACCTCAAATGTACAATACAACTTTTGCCCAATATAATAGCCATCCAGCACTATAGAGTCGCCCTCGTCAATGGTATAATGCCCCTTTACCAAGGTATCAACAATCAGTTTATAGTCTTTAACCATCGGGCCTGTTTTGGTATCATATGTTGTGCGCCATTGATAAACGTTTTTACTAAGGGGAGCTACGTCAAACGTTACGTTTATTATATCAGCGGTAGCGGGGCCGTCTTTAGATAAAATTTCTAAATTTCCTTTCCATTTTCCTACATAATTCTCGGGAAAAGGCTTTTGAGCAGAACCAAAAAGCACAAAACTTAGTAACGATATTAATAATAAGAGAGACTTCATTTTTCTTTATGGTATAAAGTAAAAGTTCTATTTAATTGAAAAACAGGACTTTTATCAGTTTCTAAAAAATTACTGTAATAAACAATCTGAATTTCCTGCTGTTGGAACAGACTGTTGTTGATACAAAGTTATTCGTAGGGGCAATAATTTTACGAAAAATAACTTAGTTTTACCTCGGAACCGTAAAATGAGTATAAAAGATAAATTGAGGGGTAGCCTGTCTTACGACTTGCCTGCCGCCCTGGTAGTGTTTTTAGTAGCCCTACCCTTGTGTTTAGGTATAGCTTTAGGCTCTAAAGCTCCTTTATTTTCAGGTATTATAGCCGGGATAGTAGGCGGCATAGTTGTGGGCGCAATAAGTGGATCTCACCTTAGCGTAAGTGGCCCTGCTGCAGGTTTAACCACTATTGTTGCTGCTGCTATTGGAAGGATGCCCGTTTACGAGGCCTTTTTACTTGCTGTGGTAATGGCCGGGGTAATTCAAATTATACTGGGCAACTTAAGGGCAGGTTTTTTAGGAGATTTTGTCCCATCGTCGGTAATTAAAGGTATGCTGGCAGCCATTGGCTTAATGCTGATTTTGAAACAAATGCCCCACTTAATAGGCTACGATGCCGACTTTATGGGCGATGAAGAGTTTTTTCAGCCCGACCATGAAAATACTTTTACCGAGTTACTTCAGTCTGTTAATTTTCTTTCGCCCGGCGCTATGCTTATTGGCGTTTTGGCTATTGTAATACAAATAATATGGGAAGGCAAATTCTTTAAATCGCATAAAGTATTGTCGCTAATACCGGCACCGCTTATTGTTGTTATAATGGGCATAGCTTCTAACCAGATTTATATAGCGTTTAACCCCGATTTAGCTGTTAAGCCTGAACATATGGTGAATATACCTGTGGCGCAATCGTTTACAGAGTTTAAGTCGTTTTTTACAATGCCTAACCTTAAATACCTAAACAATATTGATGTGTGGGTTACAGCAGGTACAATTGCCATAGTTGCCAGCTTAGAGTCGTTGCTTAGTTTAGAGGCCAGCGATAAGCTTGATCCATACAAGCGCCTGTCGCCACCCAACAGGGAGCTTGTAGCGCAAGGGTCGGGCAATATAGTATCGGGTATGTTAGGCGGTTTGCCTGTAACAGCTGTTATTGTGCGCAGCTCTGCCAATATAAATGCCGGCGCCCGCACAAAATTCAGTGCTATTTTCCATGGTGTCTTATTATTGGTATGTGTTGTTTTTATACCTACCGTTTTAAACCTGATACCACTTTCGGCACTGGCGGGCATACTAATTTTTGTAGGCTTTAAACTGGCCAAGCCTTCGGTATTTAAAGATGTATTTAAGCGTGGGTGGCCACAGTTTGTGCCATTTATTGTTACAATAGCAGCAATATTACTTACCGACTTACTAATAGGTATTTTTATTGGTATAGGTGTTGCGTTGTTTTACCTTATTCGTAGCAACTACCGCCAGGCGGTGTTGGTTGTGAATGATGGTAACAGCTATTTAATGCGTTTTAGGAGCGAGGTTTCATTCCTAAACAAATCGTATGTGCGTAATTGGTTAGAGTCTATCCCCGAACGCAGCCACGTGCTAATTGATGCATCACAATCGCACTACATAGACAATGATATTATACAGGACGTGCAAGACTTTTTAGAGCATGCACACCTTAAAGAAATAAGCGTTGAGTTTAAAAGGTCGAAGAATGGTAAAGACCATTTTAACAAAATGAAAAACGACGAAGAATGAAAAGTATAGAAAGAATTTTACTGGAGAATAAAGCCTGGTCCAAAGAAAAATTGATGGACGATAAGGACTTTTTTAGCAGGCTTGAAAAGATACAACGCCCCGACTTTTTATGGATAGGATGTTCTGATAGCCGAGTACCGGCTAACGAGGTTACCAATACCGACCCGGGCGAAATGTTTGTACACCGTAACATTGCCAATTTAGTTGTGCATACCGACCTTAACCTGCTTAGCGTACTGCAATATGCTGTTGAGGTATTAGAAGTAAAGCATGTAATTGTTTGCGGCCATTATGGCTGCGGTGGGGTAAGGGCTGCCCTTGGCAACCAAAGCCTGGGTATAATTAATAAGTGGTTGCGTAACATTAAAGATGTATACCATAACCACCACGACGAGGTTGATGCTTTGGGTGATATGGACGCTAAAACCAACAGGCTTGTAGAGTTGAATGTGCAAGAACAGGTAATGAACCTGGCTAAAACATCAATAATTCAGCATGC
>JBIPNX010000165.1:0-5396 GCA_044378145.1 Flavobacteriales bacterium
TGAAATTGCTGCAATAAAAACCGAATTATATACCATGGGTGCAACCTATGCATGCATGAGTGGGAGCGGAGCAACGGTATTCGCGCTGTTTAAAAATGCTCCCGATTTATCAGGTAAGTTTGACAATTGTTTTGTGCACACAGGTAAACTTTAAGCCATGGAAAAAGAGACAGAAAAACTAAATGCTAACATTGAAAAAATGTTGCAGGCGCTAGAAAAAGCACAGGACACCATTGCCGAAAATATTGATAACCTGCTTACACAAATGGGCGAGGTGGAAGCCTCTATTGCTGAGCTGAAGCGCTTACTGGGCAAAGGAAACGCGCCTGCACCGACAATAAATAATATTGATGATGATACCATTGAAGGTGATGACGACGAAGCACCAAATGCCCTTGATGAACTAAAAGACTTTGATGCCGACGATGACCTCAGCGATGAGGATTTAAAACGCATGGGCTACGATATAAAATAGTAAAGCCCTAATTGTTATTGTATTTATAATACGGATAAGTATCACCCACGGGCGGTTTGTCAGCCTCTTCCATTGGTTTTCGCTGCTTTTTTAATTCTTTTAGGTAAGTAGAAATAGGATGCTTTATGCGGTGCAGCATATCAGCTAATACAGTGTCTTTGGCTGCGGCATTTTTCATCCACTGTGCTTTTACATCTATACGCCCTGTAGTATTTCCAAGTCCCGGTACGCGCGTAGAAAGGCGGTTTACGCTATCACCCTCTGCCCAATAATCACTGGCTTTCATGGGCAATAAACTGGGGTAGTCACTCCATGCCTCAATAAACGTAATCTCGCCCTGGTCGTTAAAGGTAAACTCCTCGTATATCGGAATACGCTTGCCGCTGTAGTTAAATACTACATGGCAACGGCAAAAAGGTTGTATGGTAAAAGAGCGGCAGTGTATTAAATCATACGCTGTTGGGTACAGCTTTAGTAATATGTCTGAATTAATTAAATTACCCCTGCGGTAGCCCGTAAGCAATAACCACGGATGCCACTCCCAGCGCACCACCAAATCAGAATAGTTGGGCTTTACGCTGATAGGCACCGACGATTCCATAGTACGGAAATATTTTACTCCTTGGTTGGTATAATACCCCGGCGATTGCTTTGGGGTAAGTACGGTAGAGTATACCGAATCGCTTACGGTTTGCCCTTGCAAAGAGATACTTAACAAGACTAAAGCGATGCTTATATAGCCTTTCATTATGCTACTATATTCACAATTTTACCTGGCACTACAATTACCTTTTTAGGGGCTGAGCCTGCTAATTGTTTCTGTACTTTTTCGTCGGCTAACACAAGTTTTTCAATCTCTTCTTTGCTGATGTTTAGCGGCACTTCCACATTAAACTTCATTTTACCATTAAACTGGATAGGGTAGGCAAAGGCATCATCAACCGTGTACTCTGCATTGTATTGCGGGAAGGCGGCTTCTATCACACTTTCAGCATGGCCTAACTTGCTCCATACCTCTTCGCATATATGTGGTGCAAAAGGAGAAAGCAAGGCAGTCAGCGGCTCTATAATAGCACGTTTGTTACACTTCAAATCGCTTAGCTCATTCACACAAATCATGAATGAAGAAACTGCGGTGTTGAACGAGAAACGCTCAATATCGTCCTGCACTTTTTTGATTGTTTTGTGCAGCGCTTTTAATTCTTCTTTAGTTGCGGGTTCTTCACTAAGGTTAAAGCCTGCATCATTATGAGTAAGCCTCCAATATCTGCGTAAGAAATTATGTACCCCGCTAATGCCGTTGGTGTTCCACGGTTTGCTTTGCTCCAGCGGGCCTAAAAACATCTCGTACATGCGTAGGGTATCGGCGCCGTATTCGTTTATAATATCATCAGGGTTGACAACATTATATTTCGACTTCGACATTTTTTCTACTGCCCACACAGCTTTAAACCCGCCATCTTCATCAGAAATAAATGTAGCGTTAGCATAATCAGGATAGAACTCTTTAAACTTATTTATATCCAGATTTGGTGATGCAGTACGATCGTAAAATTCAATCGGTGAAATTATTTGCACATACTTGTCTTTCTCTTTTTCAGCAATGGTAGCTGATGCAAAAGTTTTTGTATCAGTGTTGTAATACACGTATGCTGAAACCCCCTGTATCATTCCCTGGTTAATCAGCTTCTTAAATGGCTCATCTTCTACTACAAGTCCTAAGTCAAACAGGAATTTGTTCCACATGCGCGAGTACAGCAAATGCCCTACCGCATGCTCTGAACCTCCTAAATATAAGTCGACAGAGCGCCAGTATTCAACGGCATCTTTGCTAACAAATTCTTTGTCGTTTTTAGGGTCCATATAGCGCAAAAAGTACCACGATGAACCGGCATAACCCGGCATGGTATCCGTCTCGCGCGTAAAGCCTTCAATGTTATTCACCCAGTCTTTTGCATTCGCCAACGGAGATTCCCCACTACCCGAAGGCTTGTAGCTATCTACTTTAGGAAGCTCAACAGGCAAATCATTTTCGTCTAGTAAATGCGGAGTGCCTGCGGCATCGTATGCAACCGGAAAAGGCTCGCCCCAATAGCGTTGGCGGCTATAGCCAGCATCGCGCAGGCGGAAGTTTACCTTGCCCTTGCCTATGCCTTTTTCTTCAATAGCTTCAATGGCTTTTTTAATTGCCTCGTGGCCTGTTAACCCATCCAAAAAGCCAGAGTTAACCATCTTCGCATCCTTGGTTGCGTTAGCTGCTTCGCTAATATCTATGCCTTCGTTAATGGCAGGTATTGGTAAATTAAAATGTTTGGCAAAAGCATAGTCGCGCTCATCGCCCGCAGGCACCGCCATTACAGCGCCCGTGCCGTAGCCCGCCAATACATAGTCGCCAATCCAAACCGGTATAGGCGCACCTGTAAACGGATGCTCTACATACGCACCGGTAAACTCACCCGACACACGTTTTACCTCCGTCATACGCTCGCGCTCCGAACGGTTTTTAGCTATGTTTACATAGGCCTCAACCGCCTCTTTTTGCTCGGGCGTTGTAATCTTAGCCACCAACTCATGCTCGGGGGCTATCACCATAAACGATACCCCAAAAATGGTATCGGGCCTTGTCGTAAACACCTCTATCGCACCCTCATTATCTTTCAATTTAAAGGTAACCATTGCCCCTTCGCTTCTTCCTATCCAGTTGCGTTGTTGTTCCTTCAGGGCATCGCTCCAGTCTATGCGCTCCAGGCCTTCCAGCAAACGTTCTGCATAGGCTGTTATCCGCAGCGACCATTGCCTCATCGGCTTGCGCTCTACCGGGTAACCACCGCGTTCTGATACTCCATTTACCACCTCGTCGTTTGCTAATACAGTGCCCAATGCTTCGCACCAGTTTACCATCGTAAAGCTTTGGTACGCCAGACGGTAGTTCATTAATATTTCCTGCTGTTCTTTCGCGCTTTTGGCGTTCCATTCTGCGGCGGTAAAAGTTAATACCTCGCCGCAAGCCGCATTAACGTTGGCTGTTCCGTTGGCTGCAAACTCGGCAACTAAGCCGTCTATGTATTCAGCTTTGTTAGTTTTGTTATTGTAATAACACTTAAATAGCTGCATAAAAATCCACTGCGTCCACTTGTAGTATTCGGGTTTGCTGGTTTGCACCTGGCGGTCCCAATCGTAGGCAAAGCCAATTTTATCAAGCTGTTCGCGGTAGCGGGCAATGTTTTGTTCGGTAGTAACCTCCGGGTGTTGGCCCGTTTGTATAGCGTATTGCTCGGCAGGTAAGCCAAAAGCATCGTACCCCATAGGGTGCAACACGTTAAAGCCCTGCAGGCGTTTGTAGCGGCTTACAATATCGCTGGCAATATAGCCCAGCGGATGGCCCACATGCAGCCCCGCACCCGATGGATACGGGAACATATCTAACACATAATATTTTGGCTTTACGCTGTTGTTGGCTGCTGCAAAGGTTTTGCGCTGCGCCCAGTAGCCCTGCCACTTGTTTTCTATCTCGCTAAAGTTGTATTCCATGATTACGGCAAAGATAATGTGTGTAAGGCAGATAAAAGCGGTTAAAATGATTGCCAACTATCAAATTTTTCTACCATCCACCGATGCTATTCTACCTGTTATCGATTTTTAACATCTGTAGCAATGGTCTTAACGTAACATTGTCCTATAATCATAGAAAACGAACTATTATGAAAACGACACTAAAATTCACCGCTCCGCTATTTGCATTTATTATAGCGTCATTACTCTTTTTAGGAGGATGTAAAAAAGACGACGATAACAAGGGCATGACACGTATGAAAGTACGCATGATTGATGCCCCATCTCCCTATAATTTCCAAGAGGTTAATATTGATGTAGTGGGTGTGGAAACGCACATAGACAACCAGTGGTACAACCTTTCTTTTAACCCCGGTATTTACAACATTTTAACATTGGTAAACGGTACTAACGTGCTTATTGCCGATGATAGCGTACCGGCAGGCCACATGAGCCAGTTGCGCCTTATTTTGGGCGATAATAATACCATTAAAGTTGATGGTGTTGTATACCCTTTAACTATACCCAGCGGCTCTGAAAGTGGCTTAAAGCTTAATGTACACGAAGACCTACCGGTTGACGATTATACCCTTATGATTGATTTTGATGCCGCCCATTCTATTGTGGTAAAAGGTAATAACGAGTATAAACTGAAACCTGTTTTGCATGCATTTACTGTAGAAACCACCGGTATGGTATCAGGACAAGTAGCACCTGCATTGCCTGGTACTGCTATAATTGCGGTAAATAATGGAAACCCTGATATAACCTATTCGGCCTATGCTGACCCTGTTACAGGGCAGTTTTTATTACAAGGCCTGGTAGCGGGTACTTATACTGTTAATGTTTATCCTCCGGGAACCAACATTCCAATTGTGATAGTAAACGTTGCGGTTAGCGACAATACCACCACCGTATTGGGTATAATTACCATTTAAAAAAAATAGAATTGTAAGGACGATTAAAGCGCCCTGTTGGCTAATGCCGGCAGGGTGTTTTATTTTGGGTTACTCCCCTGCAATATTTGTATCGCGCACAATGTACAGTGGGCGGTTACGCACGTTAGAGCTAATGCGGCCAATGTATTCGCCAATAATGCCAATGCCGATAAGTTGAATGCCGCCAATAAACAGCACGCTTATCATCATAGATGTCCAACCCGGTTGGGTGGTTTTTGTAAAGAAGAAGTACGATATAAGCGCGTAAATAATCAGTAAAAATGCAACGCCTGATACAAAAAAGCCCGCCATGGTGGCAAAACGTAAAGGGAAATTAGAAAAGCCCGTAAGCCCGTCTAATGCCAGGCGAACCATCTTTTTAAAAGTATAGCCTGTTTCGCCTGCGTTACGCTCGTCACGGTCGTACTCAA
>JBIPNX010000166.1:0-5390 GCA_044378145.1 Flavobacteriales bacterium
GGAAACGCTTTATTACCCTGCGCTCACTTAAAAAGTCGAAGCCATTATTGCGGGTAAATATATAATCCAGCATTACCTGGCAGGTGTCTTTCTGGCCACGGGTAATATCATTTGTGCAGTTATCCCAGGTGTATTGCATATTGCCGCTCAAAGGGCCATCTTCCGACTTGATAGAGCGCAGCATATAGTTATAGCGGGCAGTATCGGTAATGGGGGTGTTAAAATCGCCGGCAATAATCTGGGCTACACCGTCTTTATGGTTTTCGCCAAGCAGTTTGTTAAGGTCGTAGTATTGCTCGTTACGTACCTTTTGTTTGGCCTTACCTTCATCAGCCTGTAGGTGTGTTCCTACAATCTGGAATGTCTTACCGTCTTTCTCTACCTCTATTAAGGTAGCGCCTTTGCGGGCAAAGCAGTCGGCACCGTCACATTCACGGTACAATTTATCAATACGGGTTTTAATAGGCAGTTTGCTTATAATCCATATACCGCTGTTGGTAAGGGTAGCACCTCCTTTAAGCGGTTTGCCGGCATCGTATGGGTAAGTGCCTTTTAATCCTTCCCAGATAATATCGCGGGTTTTCTTGGTCCAAGCTTCCTGAAATACAATTACATCATAGTCGGTATTTTTCAAGGCATCTACAATGCCCTTGGCGCGCATATCCTGCCCGGTTTTACCTGCAATTTTGGGCAGCATAAATATGTTCCACGACAGGACTTTGATGTTGCCGCTACCTGTTACTTTTAAATTCACAGGTAGTGGCTTTGTTTCTGCAAAAAGCCCCGCAACGCACAGTTGCAGGGCTATAGCTACTAAAATAAGTTTACGCATATTAATATTTTAAACCTACATTTTTGTAGATAAAACTCATAATCCACGCGGGGCCTATTAACAGGAACTGAAGGTCTTTTAAAAACGATGGTTTTTTACCTTCAATGTTATGGCCATAAAATTGAAATATCCATGCTATGGTAAACACAATTAAGGCAAAAGCCCATAGGGGGAAGTTATTCAATGCCGGGCCTATCTTAGCTTCGTAAGCATAGCATACGGCAGCGCAAAACAACGCGTAAAAAAGCATGCCCACAGCCAGGGTAAAAGACAATCGTATATAATAAATCAATACAAGAAACAAGGCAATAAACGCAGCATTAAAAGGGATAATACGTCCCTCGCCCAGTTCAAAGGTAAACGGCAGCTTAATGCTCCATAGCAGGGCAACTACTGTCCAAAATATGGCAGGTACACATATATAGTGTATAGCTTTGTTGGTCTTGTTTTGATGGCTCTCGGCATACTCGCCAAGTAATGAATCTATTGCTCTCATTGTATGTTGTTTTACTATTAAGCCAAAATTAGTTTAGTTATTATCAATTATCAAATAAAAAGCATAAATGTTTCAACCCTTGGGCTAATATTTATCAAATCTTTGTTAATTCTTGTCTTTGGCTCTTGCTTTATACCTAAAAATCCAATAAATAAACGTACCTTTGCACCCGTTTTTAAACAAAGCATGGAACAAATACGTAATATAGCAATCATTGCCCACGTTGACCACGGTAAGACTACTTTGGTTGACAAAATTTTATTGCAAACAAAACTGTTTCGCGATAATCAGCAAACAGGAGAATTAATTCTGGACAACAACGACCTTGAGCGTGAGCGTGGTATAACCATTCTTGCAAAGAACGTGTCGGTTCGTTACAAAGATGTTAAGATTAACATTATTGATACCCCGGGTCACGCGGACTTTGGCGGTGAGGTTGAGCGTGTTTTGAACATGGCCGACGGTGTTATTCTTTTAGTTGACGCGTTTGAAGGCCCTATGCCTCAAACACGTTTCGTACTTCAAAAGGCTTTGTCGCAAGGCAAAAAAGCTATTTTGGTTATCAATAAAGTTGATAAGCCAAACTGCCGTCCTGATGAGGTTCACGACAATGTTTTCGATTTATTCTTTAACTTAGAAGCTACTGAAGAGCAGTTGGATTTCCCAACCGTATTCGGTTCGTCTAAACAAGGCTGGATGGGTCCTGACCCTAAAACCCCAACCGACGATATTACTTATTTACTGGATGTAATTATTGACAAGATACCTAATGCCCCTCAGCAGGAAGGTACCCCTCAGTTACAAATTACCTCGTTAGACTTTTCTACCTACACAGGCCGTATCGCTATCGGCCGTGTATCACGTGGCCGTATTGCCGATAACATGCCGGTATCGGTTGTTAAACGCGATGGTACCATTACCAAGTCTCGTATTAAAGAGTTATTTGTATTTGAAGGCCTTGGCCGTACCAAGGTATCGGAAGTTGGCTCAGGCGAAATTTGTGCCGTTACCGGTATTGAAGGTTTTGAAATTGGCGATACCATTGCCGACTTTGAAAATCCGGAAGGCTTAAAAACCATCCCTATTGACGAGCCTACAATGAATATGTTGTTTACCATTAACAACTCACCGTTTTTTGGTAAAGAGGGCAAGTTTGTAACATCGCGCCACTTACGCGACCGTTTATTTAAAGAGCTTGAGAAAAACCTTGCACTTCGCGTAGAAGAAACCAATAGTGCCGATTCTTACTTAGTATTTGGCCGTGGTATCCTTCACTTATCAATTCTTATTGAAACCATGCGCCGCGAAGGTTATGAGCTTCAAATAGGCCAGCCACAGGTTATCATCAAAACTATTGATGGCCAAAAATGTGAGCCTATTGAGGTTTTAACTATCGACGTTCCTGATGCTACTTCGGGTAAAGTAATTGAGTTGGTTACCCAACGTAAGGGCGAGCTAACCATTATGGAGCCTAAAGGCGATTTACAGCATATTGAATTTAACATACCGGCCCGTGGTATTATTGGTTTACGTAACCAGTTACTTACCGCTACGCAAGGCGAGGCTATTATTGCCCACCGCTTTAAAGGTTACGAGCCTTGGAAAGGTGTTATACCTGAGCGTATCAACGGTGTATTGATTGCTAAAGACAAAGGCACTTCTGTTGCTTATTCTATTGATAAGCTGCAAGACCGTGGTTCTTTCTTTGTTGATCCGGGTGATGAGGTGTATAGCGGACAAGTTGTTGGCGAAGGCATACGTGCCGGCGACCTTGTAATTAACATTACAGGTGAGAAAAAGCTGACTAACATGCGTGCCAGCGGCTCTGACGATAAAACCCGTATTGCACCTGCCATTAAATTCTCTTTAGAGGAGGCTATGGAATACATACAGAAAGACGAGTACGTGGAGATTACCCCAATGAGCATCCGTCTTCGTAAAATTTACCTAAACGAGGAAGACCGCAAACGTTTCTCTCGCCAACTTAGCTAATACTATTATTATATAGATTGAAGAAAGCCCCGACGATAATGTCTGGGCTTTTTTTATTGGCATTACCTCAAACAAAAATCCCCAATACTATAAGCATTGGGGATTCTAATAGTATTATAAACTACCAGCTATTTACCTATTCCATTCAGGTGGTCGCGGGTAAGGGGCTTGTTAATGTATTTAAGCACACCCGGAGTTTTCAGGGCTTTTTCCTGGTCTTGCGGGTTTAGCGATGTTGTTAAGAACACAATTTTAATGGTATCGCGCAGTTCTTTACCTAGTTTTTGAAACTCGTCAACAAACTGAAAACCATCCATTATAGGCATGTTGATGTCGAGAAAAATAACCTCGGGGCTAAGTTCTTTTGGGAATACACCGGTGCGGTCAAAATTCTTTAAAAACTCTAAAGCGCTCTTGCTGCTTGTGTGTACATATACGTTGCCTGCAAAGTTGCAGCCCTCAATCATCTTTTGGTTGATGAAGTTATCAATCTCGCTGTCGTCTATCAGCATTACATTTTTGTACGACGATTGGGGTTTTTTTACTGCCATACTTCTCTATTTAAGCACTCTAAATAACTTAATATTTATCTAATAAGCAAATTTTATATTTGTTTTAAGCTTGGCAAATATAAAGTGAAAACAGAGCCAACTCCAACCTCTGATGTAAAATCAATATCACCATTCAATTTTTCTACGGCTTTTTTCACCATGTATAAGCCCAGGCCTGAGCCTGTAGATTTCTCATTGCCCCTGAAGAACATGTCAAAAATTTTGTCCTGCATTTCTCTGGGTGTGCCGCAACCATTGTCAGATATGCTAATAGCAACACCCTCTTTGTGGTTGTGTGCTTCTATCATAGCATAAGGCTGCATGGCGCGTGTATTCTTATACTTAACAGCATTGTCTAACAAGTTCTGCAAGGCTGATGTAAGTAGTGTTTCGTCGGTAAACAAATCGTTGGTAACATCAATGTTGGTTTTTATTTCAACACCTTCTTTCTTATGCGCACCGCCTACTATGCTTGTTATGTTGGTAACAATTTTTTGTAGATCAACCCTCTTATAGGTTGGCGTAACGTGCGTTACAGTTGATATACGAAGCAGGTCGTTCAAAATCATATCCAGCCTTAACGTACTCTCGCGGATATAATTTATATAGTGTTTGGCTTCTTCGTCAACTATATTATCGGCCGCTAACTGGCTAAGACCAAGTATAGAGGCAAGCGGGCCTTTTAAATCGTGGGTAGCTTTGTATACAAAGGTGTTTAGCTCGTTGTTTTTCTGGCGCAGCTTAATCTCAGTGTCTTTAAGGGCACTGATGTCGTTCATGTTACATATATAATATACCAGTTCGCCTTTATCGTCAAACACCGGAGATATGGTTATGTAGCACCAGAACTTGCTGCCGTCTTTACGGTAGCTAAGTATCTCTCCTTTAAACTCAGTTTTATTAAGCAAAGAAGAATAGATCCCCTCCATTGTGTCGGGGTCAGTCTCAGGCCCAACTAAAAAGCTGCCTTCTTTATTGATGATATCTTCTTCGGTAAAGCCACTCATTTCAAAGAACGCCTGGTTGGCGTATACAACAGGCATGCCCGGCATGTACGAGTTTATAATAAGCTTACCGTTACTCGATGCTTCCAAAGCACGCTCGCGCAGAACCAGTTCGTGGCGTGTTTCCATTTCGTCGGTAACATCGCTAAGGTTTAATACTACTGCGTTTACAGATACATCATTTAACAGGTTGGTAGCCTTGCCTTCAAACTTTCTCCATTCACCTTTTTTATTTTCAAGCTGCATGCTAACGCTGCAAGAACTGTCGGGCTTTTTAAGCAGGCGGGCTGTTTTGCGTTTTATCTCCTCCACATCATCTTTGTGCAGGTATTTAAAGAACGAGTGCTTTTGAAGGTCGCTGGTTTTAAAACCAAGGCTTTTGGTAGCAGATGGCGATGCGTATTGCATTTTGCCTTTGCTATCCAATAGCAATATAATTTCAGAGCTCTTTTCTATCAGGGCCCTGAAGCGCATTTCGTTGGCTGTTATTGTTTCGTCAGATATTTGCTTTTCTA
>JBIPNX010000167.1:0-5386 GCA_044378145.1 Flavobacteriales bacterium
CTTTAACTTTAAGCGTTCCGCTTTGTGTTGGTGTGTACTGGCCAATAGTAACTTCCTGAATACCGTATTTAGGAAGGTTGCCGCTCCAGTTGTAGCTTAAAACCTCTACGTTGTTAAAGTAAGCTTTAATAGTAGCTGATGTTAAGGTGTTAGCACCAAGGTTTTGAAGGTTAGCTTTAATGTCGATAGCAGCACAGCTAGAAGTTTCGCCTGTGTAAGCTAAGATCATAGGATCGTTAGGGTGAGTAGAAACAGGGCAAGCTTGAGCTGCAGTGTAAATAGTAGCTGTAGGAGCCTGGCCAACCTCTGTAATGATACGGTTAGGGCAAATTAAGTAAACCGTTGGGAAGTAACCGATGTTGTAATCGTCGTTCCAAGCAGCGTTGTCAATAATTGGGTAAGGAGTACCTTGTACCCAGTTACCTTGAGTGTAACCGCTGGTTTGTTGGTTAGCTACAGTACCTGTTAATTGAGCGCCGGTGTTGCTACCTTCGCCTTCAACAAAAAATACCATTACATCGTTAGTAGTGCTGCCAGATACGCCAGACATGCCTGATGGGCCATGGTTGATGTATAAATCTTCAAGGGCTCCACTGTTGTGGTAGTTCCAGCATGGGCCGCACCATGCAGCCGAAAAGTCAATAACTACCGAATAACCTTGGTCAAGGTAGTCGTACAAATGGTGAGTGTTTCCATTAATGTCTGTGCCTGTAAAATCAGGGGCTACAGAGCCATCTTGTAACTGGGCATTAGCTGTAAAAAGTGCTGTGGCACAAGCCAATACTGTTGTAAATATTCTTTTCATCTTTAAATAAAAGTTTACAGTTGTTTATACAAAGTTATTATTAATTGTTAGTAAACAATAGTTTTTTAACATTTTTTTGACCCCTGCCTAATACTGCCGCGTAAAACAAGCCCAAATAGCATACAAACGGCTGATTTTCAATTTGTCGGCAAACAGGCCCAAACAAAAAGCCGCGGCAAAGTGCCACGGCTTTACTATGCTATATAACACGGCTTAAACTAAAACAGGCCGTGCAGTTCGGCGTCTATCTTGGTAATAATCTGGCCAAAATGCTCAGGGTTCTCAATAAATTTATTCTCATCCACATCAATAATAAGCAGCTTGCCACCGGTGTATTCGCTAATCCAGGCTTCGTAGCGCTCGTTAAGGCGGCGCAAATAATCTAAGCGGATAGAATTTTCGTACTCACGGCCACGCTTTTGTATCTGGCTTACCAGGGTTGGTACGCTGGCACGCAGGTAAATAAGCAAATCGGGCGGGCCAATAAGAGACGACATTAGCCCAAACAGTTGAGAATAGTTATCAAAATCGCGGGTGGTCATTAAGCCCATTGCGTGCAGGTTGGGCGCAAAAATGTGGGCATCTTCGTAAATGGTACGGTCTTGCACCACGGCTTTTTTACCGTTGCGTATTTGCAGCACCTGGTTAAAGCGCGAGTTTAAAAAGTATATCTGCAGGTTGAACGACCAACGCTGCATGTCTTCGTAAAAATCATTCAGGTATGGATTTTCGTCGGCATCTTCGTAATGCGCTTCCCATTTGTAATGGTTAGATAATAAACCGGTTAAGGTTGTTTTACCCGAGCCTATGTTACCCGCAACGGCTATGTGTTTCGCGGTAGATTTATCACCCATAAACTTGAATCGTATATATTAACTGCTTCTGAAATTTTTGATTGGAATGTGCAAAACTAAAACTTTACATTAATAAGCAAGAGAATGTTAATAAGTTGAGGCCATAAAAATGCAGCAAGCCACTAAAAAGACCCTTTTTCAAACAAAAACAATAAAGCCTGTATTTACCACTAATAAACCAAAAGACTTAATAGAGCATGGCCTCGAACTTTCCACAGAAGATGGGCACGAGGGGGAGTAATTCTTACGCTTTCTCTTCTTCCTTTTGCACCTCAGCCTTTTTCTCTGGTCTCATCTGCGGGAAGAACAACACATCTTGTATAGATGGTGAGTTGGTCATAAGCATAGCAATGCGGTCTATACCAAAGCCAATGCCCGATGTTGGGGGCATGCCATATTCAAGGGCACGAAGAAAATCATGGTCTATAAACATAGCCTCATCGTCGCCGCGCTCCATTAGTTTTACCTGCTCTTCAAAACGTTCGCGTTGCTCAATAGGGTCGTTAAGCTCGCTGTAGGCGTTGGCCATTTCCTTGCCGTTTATCATCAGCTCAAAACGCTCTACCAAGCCCGGTTTGCTGCGGTGCTTTTTAGTTAGCGGACTAAGCTCTACAGGGTAATCAATTATAAAGGTTGGCTGTACGTAATTGCCTTCGCATTTACCGCCAAAAATCTCGTCAATAAGCTTGCCTTTGCCCATGCTGGCATCGGTTTCTATATGCAGTTGCTTGCACACATCGCGCAGGCCTTCTTCGTCCATAGCGGCTACATCAAAGCCGGTGTGTTCTTTAATAGCATCGTGTATAGATACACGCGCAAATGGTGCTTTGTAGCTGATGATGTTATCTCCCGTTTGCACTTCGGTAGTGCCGTGTAAAGCAATGGCTACGCGCTCCATCATCTTCTCGGTAAACTCCATCATCCAGTAGTAATCTTTGTAGGCCACGTAAAACTCCAACACCGTAAACTCGGGGTTGTGGGTGCGGTCCATGCCCTCGTTACGGAAGTTGCGGCTAAACTCGTACACAAAGTCGAAACCACCTACAATAAGACGTTTCAGGTACAACTCATTTGCAATACGCAGGTAAAAAGGAATATCTAACGCGTTGTGGTGCGTAGTAAACGGGCGTGCCGCAGCACCACCCGGAATGTTTTGCAACACAGGGGTGTCAACCTCTAATGCACCATGGTCATTTAAAAAGTCGCGGATGGTTTTAATCATCATCGTGCGTTTAACAAACGTATCGCGCACATGCGGGTTTACAATCAGGTCGACATAACGCTGGCGGTAACGCAATTCTGGGTCAGAGAAAGCATCAAATACCTCGCCGTCTTTCTCTTTAACCACCGGCAGCGGGTGCAACGATTTTGACAATAACGTTAGTGATGTTGCGTGCAAGGTAGTCTCGCCCGTTTGGGTGGTAAACACGTAGCCTGTAACACCAATAAAATCGCCAATGTCAAGCAGCTTTTTAAACAGTGTGTTGTACAATGTTTTGTCTTCGCCGGGGCAAACCTCATCGCGGTTAATGTAGATTTGTATGCGGCCTGTTGAGTCTAAAATTTCGGCAAAAGCAGCCTTGCCCATAATACGGCGGGTCATTAACCTACCGGCTATGGTTATGTTTTTAAATGCCTCTTCTTCGCCCTGTTTATAGGTATCGTGTATGGCTTTGGCGGTAGAGTTTACCGGGTACAAAGCAGCGGGATACGGGTCTATGCCCAGGTTAATAATTTCTTGCAGCGATTGGCGGCGTATTACTTCTTGTTCCGAAAGTTCCTGTGTACTCATTGTATAAAAATGGAGAGCAAAGATAGGGCTAATGAGTGAATAAGCGAATTAGATAATTAGCGAATGGTATTAGCCTGTAAATTATTATGTTTGCTTTATGCCCAATGATTTTGCCGAGCTATATAAAACCTATTCTACCAAACAGCTGGTTGATGTAATAAGCCGAAAGGACGATTACCAGGCCGAGGCTGTTATAGCCGCACAAAATGAGTTAGATAGCAGGAACGTTTCTGCCAATGAAATAATCGATTTTAATTCGGGTGCAATTGCCGCTACCAATAAAAGCCATTGGGCCGATTTTAATTTGCAGAATATTAAAGAACGGCTTTTAACCTTTCCCAATGAGAACGCCGGTACAATCTATTTAATCAATGGTGTTTCTATCCTGTTATTGATAGAATATTTATTAAATTATTGGTCGTTCTATATAGAGTTGTTTACCTTTCTTACCTACGGCATTTTTCCTGATTTTACCTTTGCCTTTTTTATTGCTTTTGTTATTACCAAACTGGTTTTTATCGGCCTGTTTTGGCAACGCGAAGTTGTTGGCTGGGTTGGGGTTTCGGCATGGTCTATATACGGGTTTTTACATACTATTGTCAGCATCTACTACACGTTTATAGAGCCAACAGAAAGTCCAAAAATCAGCATGTTGTTTCCTGAAAATACAGGAGAAAATTTTCTTTTTTGGCTGCTTTTCTATGGTGGGCTTGCTTACATTATCCATTTAAAGCACATAAGGAACCTATACAAGGCCAACGAATGGATTACGGTACTTAGTATTGTGCTGCCTATTTTATTCCTTTGCCGCCAGCTCTTTTTTACTTAGCCTTTCCTCGCCACTATAAACACACTGCTACCAAAAGGCGCACGCTTAAAAATTAATCGCTCTATATTATTAATCTTTAATAACAAGTTATTTCCTTTGGGCGGAAAAACAACATCAGATTTTATCAGAATTTTTCCTCCTTTATACATTACAGAACGTTGCTTCTTTCGTTCAATCCATATTAATGGCGATAGCAAAAATGGCCATTGCGTAAATCTGATTACCGATAGCTGATGGCTGATGATTTGCCTTAATTCATTAGGATAAAAGCGAGTTTGTATTCCCACAGCAATATCATGTGTGCCTGAGAATGTAGCATGTGCTGGATTATTCATTATTAGCAGCCCGCCGGGGCTTAACAGGCTTGTTAACTTTCTCACAACATCTTTAGCATTCCGAATATTGAAGTAACACAATACATCGTTACAAATAATTACATCAAATGTTTGCCCATTAAATATGCTGTCAATTTGCTTAATGTTGGCTTTAATCGGCTTCAACCCTTTCTCGTTGCAAATTTCTATGGCAAAATCGGCAATATCAATACCTGCAATATTGGTATACCCTGCTTTAAGTAGCTTAACCCACAACCCACCCGTACCACAGCCAGCATCTAGTATGGCAATATCTTTTTTGTTACTAAATTGGTTGTTAATTGCGGCAAAAACTCGTTGGTGTAGTGTTACATACCACCAGTGTCGCTCTTCAGCCATCGACATTAAATAGTATTCCGCTTTATTTTCTACCATTTAAACGATTTTTTAGCCGCTTTAAATTCCTTTTGTAACTGCCTTATTTTTAGTTTGGACACAATTGCCGAAACAAGTAAAACCAAAATCAGTACTACACACAAAAACATAAGACAAATAAAGGCTGTAAATATGCTGATATTGGCATCGCCCACCGGTTGGTCTGACATGATAGAGGCCATTGCGAAAAACCAAAACACCGGCACAAGAACCACCAACAACAACATCATTGCATACTTGTGCTTTCCACTATCCATCATAGATAATGTTGTGCCCGTTAAACGGCTGTAATCGTAACGCGAGGGGATAAGGCTTGGCTTATGCTCTACCACCACAAAACTATACTTTGGCGACAGC
>JBIPNX010000169.1:0-5369 GCA_044378145.1 Flavobacteriales bacterium
TTCATCAGACGATAAGAATATTATAGTAAACGGAGTTAGCATACCCGTGTATGCCGAAAAAGATGCCGAAGCATTGCCCTGGGCGGCTTTAGGTATTGATGTTGTTATAGAATCTACGGGCTTGTATTTAGATACAGAGAAAGCTAATAAGCATATAAAAGCGGGCGCTAAACGCGTAATTATATCTGCCCCGCCAAAAGACGAAACCAAGTCGATAGTAATGGGGGTAAACCACCTTACGTTATCGGCTGCCGATACTATTGTTTCCAATGCATCGTGCACCACCAACTGCGCCGCGCCAATGATTAAGATATTGGACGATAAATGGGGCATTGAATGTGGCGAGGTTTCTACTATACACTCGTACACCGGCGACCAACGCCTGCACGACTCTCCCCATAAAGACCTGCGCCGTGCCCGTGCAGCTGCGGTGTCTATTATTCCTACAACAACAGGTGCCGCTAAGGCATTAACCAAGATATTCCCTCACCTGGATGGTAAACTGGGTGGTTGCGGCATACGCGTTCCGGTGCCCGATGGCTCTTTGACCGATTGTACGGTATTGTTAAAGAACGATGCTACCGAAGATGATATTAAAGCCGCTTTTAAGGCTGCAGCTGATGGGCCTCTAAAAGGTATTGTAGAATATACTGACGAGCCATTGGTATCTATTGATATTGTGGGCAATCCACATTCTGTCATATTCGATTCTGAATTAACATCAGTAAAAGGCAAAATGGTTAAAATTATAGGTTGGTACGATAATGAAATGGGCTACTCTAACCGCCTGGCCGATTTGATAACCTATTGGAACTCATTGTAATCTTGATGTAAGAAATACCCTTTATTTTGAAAAAGGCAGTCCACTATATAAGGGCTGCCTTTTTTCTGCTACCCATATTATACATTGAATTTGATGGTGTATTGACATAGTTTTTTTATGTAGCTAACTTATTGAATAGTTAATAAAAAGACTATGCGGTTTTGAAGCATAAAGGTATTTAAAGCCCTGTTATTAATAGGTTTTTAGAATACCCCAAGTAGCAAGGCCCGAAACAATAAAAAATCCCTACGGGGGGCAAAAACATAAAAAAGCACGCAATGGCGTCGATCAAGATAAAATCAATATTAAAAAACTGTACCTGTGTAAGGTATGGGTTGATTTTGTCTGCCTTTTTGATGCTATTGCTGGTTCCTGCCAAACTAAAAGCCCAGCAGGAAATAGACTATACCTTCTATCCTAAGTATATCTATCACTTTACCAAGTATGTAGACTGGCCTGCCAATAAAAAAACAGGCGATTTTGTAATAGCCGTAGTGGGAGAAAGCGATGCTACCAAAGCTATAAAGCAGTTTTTTGTGGGTAAAAAGGTTGGCAACCAAAATATTGTAATTAAATACATGCATAGCGATGCCGATTTTACAGGCGTTCACATAGTGTTTGTATCATCAAAATCTGCCAGCCAGCTTAGTGCAATATCAGCCAGGGCTACAGCAGCCAAAGCATTATTGGTGTCAGAAAAAGATGGGTATGCCCGCAGGGGAGCCGATATAAGCTTTTTTATAAAAGACGAAAAGCTAAAGTTTGAGATAAATAAGTCTGTAATAGAAAACAAAGGATTAAAAATAGCTACCGAGTTGCTAAAACTGGCGGTAGTCGTATAAAAATGTAAAAGCTAGTGTTATGAAAAAAGTGCTTTTATTTATGTTTTTTTGCTTGATACTGTCGGTAGGTGTTATAGCTCAGCCTATACCATCGGATACTACAGCACTGGTAGAAGACGATATTTTGTCTCTTGAAGACTTAATGAAGGTAAAAATCACTGTAGCCTCAAGAAACGAGCAAACGCTGCGCGAAACCCCTGCTGTTGTTACCATTATTACCGGCAAAGAAATTAGAAATTCAGGTGCCAGGGATTTAATAGATATTTTAAGACTTGTTCCGGGTTTTGATTTTGGCCAGGATGTAGAAGGGGTGATAGGGATGGGCATACGCGGTATTTGGGCACAGGAAGCTAAAGTGCTTTTGCAGATTGATGGTATTGATATGATGGAAACATCGTATGGCTCGCTACAGTTTTCGGGCCATTACCCGGTAAGCAATATAGAAAGGATTGAGATAATACGTGGGCCGGGGTCTGTTATATATGGAGGTAACGCATCTTTAGCGGTTATAAATATTATTACACGAGATGGCAAAAAAACAAATGGTATTAGTGGTAATGTTACATATGGGCAAATGGGAAAAGCCTTTGCCCGACGCACAATTGTTTTAGCTGGAGGCAAGGAGTTTAACAGCGGTATCAGCTTTAAGTTAAACGTAATGATGGGCCAACTTAACATGAGCGACCGTACTATAAATAATCCCACTTATGGTCTTGTAAATTATGCAGATAGTTCTGCAATAACCCCCGGGCATGTAAATGCAATGGTAAAGTACAAGGGCCTGGAGGCAAATTATATTTTTGATAATTATAACATGCAATCAACCTTAATAAATAATAACTATTTATTCAGGTCGCACATGGCAAATGTTAAGTATAACTATAAGGTTAATGATAAGTTTAGCATTATTCCCCGTTTTACTTATAAGCAACAATTGCCTTGGTTTTTAACTAATAAGGCCGATACCGCATCGTATAACACTAACATATCGGTATTACGTTACACCGCGGCTGTGCAACTAAATTACAAGCCTATTGAAAAATTAGAGATTACAGCCGGCGGTGAGTTTTTTGCAGACCATGCTAAGGTATTTTCTGATAAATCTGATTATCGTTTTGTTAATGGTAACACTAAAATTGCGTACACCAATTATACCGGTTACCTGCAAGGCCAGTACACATCTAAATGGGCCAATTTTACTGCAGGTGTCAGGCTTGATAAGCACAACCGTTTTGGTTATGTAGTTCTTCCGCGTGCTGCGGTAACCAAGGTTTTTGGTAAGTTTCATGCAAAGCTTATGTATAGCTGGGCATATAGGGCTCCGGTTATTTCTAACCTTGACGTTAATCCGTTAATAAAACCAGAGATGGTTACTGTATCTGAAGCTGAATTTGGTATGCAGATTACTGATAAAATGTTTGTTACTATTAACGTATTTGATAATAAAGTTACCAATCCGATTGTATACACACTTCTTAATGTTATTGAGAATTATGTAAACGATGAACGAAGCGGAACACGAGGTGGCGAATTTGAATTCAGAATTAAAGACAAAGGAGGGTATTTTATTGCTAACTACTCATACTACCAGGCGCACATGCAAAAGGTAGATATTTATAAAGTGCCCGATAATAAAAATTTAACACTTGCTTTTCCGGCTCATAAATTAACACTAAGCGGAAGTATTAATGTGACAAAAAAAATATCCATTAACCCAGTGTGCGCTATTTATAGCGAGCGTTACGGTTATAATAGCCTTGAACAGTTATATAAGGTTAAACCAACCTGCCTGCTTTCAACTTACATCAATTACGAGAACGTAATTAATGGATTAAGTATTGGGGTGGGTGTTTTTGATATACTAGGCCAAAACTACCAGTTTATACAGGCACATCAATCATTTACCGATGCGGTTCCGGGGCCAACCCGCGAATATTTGGTGCGCCTGCGTTACAAATTTTCATTCAACGATTAAATAATTGGGTTATGAAAAGGAAATTTAAATTAGGTATTTCTCAACGCATTTTCTTAAGCTTTTCTGCGCTTATTGTATTGTGCACGTTACTTAGCGTGTTTTGCTATAACATGCTTTTAAATACCAAAGAAAGCAGTAGCTATATATCAGAGGTTGCAGACCCGTCATTAAAAGCAATGGACGATTTTGAGCTGCTTGTTATAGAGTCTAAAATGCTAACCACTAACTGGGTGTTTTTACGCTCTAAACTAGACGATAAGGAAGCATTGAAAAAACTGCATGCAGAGCAATTTCCTGCATTAAAAGCCAGGTTAGAGGGCCTTTCTAAACATTGGACAAACAAGGCAATGGCTGATAGCCTATCCTATACCATTGCTGATTTTGAAACATTGGTTTTAGACCAAAAAAATGTTACTCAAAAACTTTTGACTTTTGAAGACTATGACGATCCTGCCCAAAAACTTGATGCTGAAAGTTTATTAGAAGAAGTTGTGCTGCCTAAAACGGCATTGATTATAGACAAGCTGCACCATATTATTAATAACCAAAAGGTACAAAAGGTTAATCTGCTAAATGCAATAAATGATATGTCGGGCTATATGCGTAACCTGGTTATAAGTGTATTAGCCTTGTTTGTATTGGTAAGCTTAATATTGGGTTTCTATATGTCTAACATTATTACCAAGCCAATTATTGCAATTAAAGATGGAATAAATGCACTTGGCCTTGGTAAGCTTACAGAGATTGACAAGTCTGACCGCAAGGATGAGATTGGAGAGATGATTACATCGGTAAACAACCTGGTAAAGAACCTACGCCAAACTACCGAGTTTGCAAACAATATAGGTAGGGGCAATTTTGCTGCAGAACATACACCGCTTAGTAAACATGATGAACTGGGTGCAGCGCTTATTGACATGAAAATAAACCTTACCAAGTTTACCGGCGAGGAGCGCGACCGTAACTGGACTAACCATGGGTTAAACCAGGTGAGTGATATATTGCGTAATAACCAGGACAGCATTAGTAAACTTACCGACAATGTTTTGGAATACATAGTAGGTTATACAGGCGCGCTCGAAGGTGCTTTTTACCGTTTAGATACGCAGGATCATACCAAGCCTGTGCTAAAGCTCCTATCTGTTACCAGTGCAGTATATGGCCAAAAAATACAAGAGGTAATAGAGCTTGGAAATGGTATTATTGGCAAAGTGGCAGCCGATAAAAAACAACGTTCGGTATCGCAGGCAGATGGTTTGGCAAAACTACATTCAGGGGTTGATGATATTCAACCTAACACAATATTGTATACCCCATTACTGTTTGAAGGAGAGGTTTTAGGTGTGTTAGAAATAACATCTGTAAATGCATTTACAAACCTGCAAACCAACTGGATATACCAGGTAAGCGAAATGACAGCATCTACCTGCGACATAATACTACGTAAGCAAACTACAGAGCACCTGCTTAAAGAAGCCCGCAAACTTAATACCGAACTTATAGTTAAAGAAGATGCTTTGCGTCAGGCTCACCAAAAAATGCAGGAAAAAGCAGAAGAGCTTGAGCATCAAAACGAAGCTATCAGGACTAAGAACGAGTCGCTGGAGATTGCCCGCGAAGCTATCCGTGTTAAGGCTGAAGAGCTTGAAAAAGCCAATAAGTACAAATCAGAGTTTTTGGCCAATATGAGCCACGAGCTGCGTACGCCCCTTAATAGCGTTATCATACT
>JBIPNX010000168.1:0-5369 GCA_044378145.1 Flavobacteriales bacterium
ATAAGCTGCCGCCACACCTTAAGCAGTTTATTGTAGATCAGGACTATAGCCACTATACGCCAATTGACCAGGCCGTATGGCGCTACGTTATGCGCCAGAATTATTCTTACCTAAGCAAAGTTGCCCATGGCAGCTATGTAGAGGGCTTACAAAAAACCGGTATTGGCATTGACATGATTGCCCAGATGTATGGCATGAACCGTATACTGAAGGATATTGGCTGGGCAGCCGTTGCTGTTGATGGATTTATTCCCCCTTCGGCATTTATGGAGTTTCAGGCATACAAAATACTGGTTATAGCTGCCGATATACGCCAGCTTGAACACATAGAATATACCCCTGCCCCCGATATTATCCATGAGGCTGCAGGGCATGCTCCTATTATTGCCGATGCCGAATACTCTGAATATTTACGCCTGTTTGGTGAGATTGGAAGCAAGGCGTTTTCATCTGCACAAGATTATGATTTGTACGAGGCGGTTCGCCACCTTTCTATTATAAAAGAATTCCCCAACGCTACGGCAGAAGAGATATCCGAAGCAGAGCATAAGCTGGAAGAAGTGTCGGCCAATATGGGCGAGCCTTCTGAAATGGCACGCATACGTAACCTACATTGGTGGACTGTTGAATATGGCCTAATTGGCACTCCTGACGATTGTAAAATTTATGGCGCCGGCCTTCTTTCTTCTATTGGAGAAAGTGTAACCTGCATGAAACCCGATGTGAAGAAAATACCATACTCCATTGCCGCCGCCGACACCAGTTTTGATATTACTAAAGAACAGCCCCAGTTGTTTGTTACCCCATCGTTTAAGCAATTGGTTGAGGTGTTGCAGGAATTTGCCGATACCATGGCATTGCGCCGCGGGGGCTTGTATGGTATTGAAACTGCTATAAAATCGGCCAATGTGGGTACTGCAGTTTACAGCTCAGGCCTACAGGTTAGCGGGGTGTTTGATGAAGGAATTACCGATAAAGAGAATAACCTTGTTTATATACATACTACAGGGCCAACATCATTAGCCTATAAAAACAAAGAGCTGTCGGGCCATGGTAAATCATACCACGCCGACGGGTTTGGCTCGCCGGTAGGCAGGCTTAAAGGCACCGACAAACCACTGGAACAACTTACAGAACTAGAGTTGGTAATGTTGGGCATAGTTAACGGGTTGCCCAGCCGCCTTGAGTTTGAAAGCGGTGTTGTGGTAGAAGGCGTTTTAAGGGAAAAAGAACAGGTGTCGGGCGGGCAAAGCCTTGTATTTGTTTTTGACGATTGCACGGTAACCTACGGCGACAGGCTGTTGTACGACCCCGATTGGGGCACTTACGATATGGCTGTTGGCGAGAGCATAGTATCTGTTTTTAGTGGCGCTGCCGATGTGGAGGCATACAAGCCAACATCGCGCGTGCCGCACGAATTGACAAAGAAAATTGTATACACCCCCGAGCAATTGCGCCTGCAAAAGTTATACGGCAGGGTGCGCGAAATACGCGACAGCAAACGCGACTATAACTCATTGCCAGGTATATTTAATACCCTGCAAAACGACTTTAAAAACGACTGGCTGCTGTGTGTTGAGATATACGAAATGCTAAAAGACTCTAACCTGTACCCTACCCAAACGGCAGAAATAAAGGCTTATTTAGAGCAGATGAAAGAGCGTAAGCCTGAATATAAAAAGCTAATTGAAGACGGCATTCGCCTTACCGATGAGCTTGAACTTACACACTCGTAACACACCATGAACATTCTTATAACCGGTGCTGGCCGCGGTATTGGCTATGAGTGTGTTAAACAGTTAGCGGCAAATTCAACTCATAATATTATTGCTGTTTCCAGAACTATTTCTGCATTAGAAGCGTTGGCGTTGCCTAATGTGCATGCCGTTGCAGCCGATATTACGCATGCCGAAAATATTGCGTCGTTAATTAACACCATTGTTAGCCGTTATGGTAAAATTGATGTGCTTATTAACAACGCGGGACTGCTTGTAAATAAACCCTTTACCGACTTTAGCATTGACGATGCCCGTAGAATTTTTGAGGTTAATTTTTTTGCCCCCGCGCAACTTATCCAGGCCTTAACACCGCATATTAAACCGGGCGGACATGTGCTGAATATAGGCAGCATGGGTGGCTACCAGGGCAGCCAAAAGTTTAATGGGTTAGCTTATTATAGCGCATCTAAAGGTGCGCTTGCCATACTTACAGAATGCCTTGCCGAAGAATTAAAAGACAGCGGTATACGTGTTAACTGCCTTGCGTTGGGAAGCGTGCAAACCGAGATGCTGCAAGAGGCTTTTCCGGGATACCAATCTCCCACAACGGTAGAAGAAATGGGCCATTTTATTATTGATTTTGCCCTGCACAGCGGTAAGCTTTTCAACGGAAAGGTGCTGCCCGTTAGTGTTACCACTCCGTAAACGCAGTTTTGATTGATGCGGTCTAAGGTGTGAGTTATTTCTTAATTGTTGTTTCCTGCTCCTTTTTCAGCAGGTCTATATCCTTAATCAGGTTGCGTACTTCAGTATCCGATGTGCCATCGTAATACCCGCGTATATGGCGGTATTTATCTACCAGCACAAACATTTGGGTATGGATAAAATCGTCTTCTATAGGTTGGGTAATAGTAGTATCGGTACTAAGCAAATAGCTCTCGCGGGCCATATCATACAATTGGCGTTTATCACCCGTTAAAAAGTACCATTGGGTATTATCGGCATTGTGGCGGGCTGCATACGCCAGCATAGCAGGTACAGAATCTTCTTCGGGTTTAACGGTATGCGATAAGATTTTAAACCCTTTATCGCCCTTAATTTTCTCCGATACCTTCATCATGTTTTTATTCATGATAGGGCAAATAGATTTGCAGGTGGTAAAGAAATATTCTACCACATAATTAGTACCCTCTACGCTTTTTTCGGTAATAGAATCGCCCAGCTGATTAACAAATTTAAACGGCTGAACAGTGTGGAAAATGGTATCGCCGTTGGGCATCAATTCTTTGTCGCCGTAAATAGGCAGCAAGCGGGTTTCTTTGGCGCTTTTGCCGCGGGGGCTAAGCGTAAAATATAATACAACAGTAAAGCTGATAGCCAATACAACTATCAGCGGAATAAGACGTTTCATATAACTATTTGATAAAATCAGCAGGCTTTTTCACAAACTCTTCTTTGCAGCCGGTACCGCAAAAGCCATATACTTTGCCTTTGTAGGTCGCGGTATCTGCCACACCTTTAGAAACATCCATTTCGCAAACGGGGTCTGTATTAGAGGCAAGGATAGACATATCGATAGCCAGCTTATCGCCCTCTTTGGCCATAGGTGGTTTTTGGCCTTCAATTTTTTTGTTTTCGCCTTCGGCTTTGTTTTGCTGCCCGCAGCTAACCATAAGCAAGCAGGCGGCTATAAATGCTAATGCTTTCATGCTGCAAAGGTACTACTTAGACTTCATAAAAAAGTAATTAATTATAACACTTTCGTCGTGCCTTATATCTGCTTGCAGTTTAGATAAATGGGCAATAGCAGCAGCCAGCGGAGTATGATAAAAAATGTGTTTTTCCCAGCCATCAATCTCCGGGTCTTCGGTGTCAGAGTAACTGCTGTTGTCAATTTCAGAGTCAAGAGAATCGCTATAAGCCAACGTGTCTTTAGGGTTCATAATAGACAAAAGCGACGTATGGTATTGGTTAAACTTGGTATGCAGTAAATAAGCTTTGCCTTTTTTAGTTCCATCGCCCACCATAACCTTTGTAGGTGTATCATAATCGTCCTTCTTATTAACCTTTGCCAGGTTTATTTTATCGCCATCAATAGCTTCACTATTCGGCCCTTCGGATGTTTTTATTATTTCAATTTTAAGGTCTTGCATAAAGTCTACCATATCAGCAGACCATTTTTGCACTTGCAGGCACTTGGCGTATGACTCTTTATAGGTAAAAGAATCGGGCAATTGGTATTTGTATTTTTCATTATTAAGGCCGTTATCGAGTATTAAATAAGGCTCTTTTTCTGCACTTTCAATAATATCATTCGCTTTATGTATATCGCGTTTTATAAACAATGCAAGTGTGGTTAGCACCGCTACAACAATAACAATCACTAGTATTATAGCTTTATATTTCATGTAGTCTCAATCAATTAAACCCAAATCTACATGCAATTTTTCATTTTTAGTTTTTCACTTTTAGTTTTCATTTACCTTTGCCCCAACTTTAATACAGGGGTGTCCGCCGTTTGGCGAACTGAGAGAGTCCCTTAGAACCTGATCAGGCTAGTACCTGCGATAGGGAGTATTAGGAAGGCTGCACCGTAGGTGTATTCTTTAGTCCGTATTCTATGGGCGTTCCTGTATTAAGTCAAAACGATACAGGCTATGAAACAGTTATCAGTTATCAGTTATCAATTATCAGTTGCGTTGGCTATGCTTTTTTCTGCAACAGCAATCGCACAAGGCCCAATTAGTAAAACCATTAGCGACTCTGTAATAGTAGCCGCTACGCGTACCGATGGCAAACAGGGTTTGGCTTATACCGAGGTAAGTAAGGATGATTTGCGCAAGCAAAACCTTGGGCAGGATATTCCTGTATTATTAAACCAAACCCCATCGGTAGTTATAAATTCTGATGCAGGTAACGGTGTGGGTTATACCGGTATACGTGTGCGCGGCAGCGATGCTACCCGCATAAATGTTACGGTAAACGGCATACCAATGAACGATGCAGAAAGCCACGGTTTGTTTTGGGTTAATATGCCCGATTTTGCATCGTCTGTCAACTCCATACAAATACAGCGCGGGGCGGGCACATCTACCAACGGTGCGGGTGCTTTTGGCGCCAGCATTAACATACAAAGCAACGTGCTTAATGCCGAACCGTATGCCGAGGTTAATTCTTCTGCCGGCTCATTCAACACGTTTAAAAACACGGTAATGGTGGGCTCAGGATTGATTGGTGGCAAGTTTACGTTTGATGCGCGGCTGTCTAAAATATCGTCTGATGGGTACGTAGACCGTGCCTTTTCCGACCTTAAATCGTTCTTTGTTTCGGGCGGTTATTATGGTACTAAGACTATCATCAGGGCGAACGTGTTTTCGGGTAAAGAGCGCACCTACCAATCGTGGTACGGTGTACCCGAAGCAGCGTTAGATACCAACCGTACCTACAACTATTATACCTACGATAACCAAACCGATAACTACCAACAAGACCATTACCAGCTTATTGGTTCGCACAGCATAAACAGCAACTGGAACCTTAACCTGGCGTTGCATTATACGCGAGGCAAAGGCTATTACGAAGAATACAAAAGCCAGGATGAATTTGCTACGTATGGACTTGAGAATTTTATCAGCGGAACAGATACTGCTG
>JBIPNX010000170.1:0-5358 GCA_044378145.1 Flavobacteriales bacterium
GCAAATAGCTATTGGCGATAAATGCGAAAAAGGCAGTCAACTACGCCCGCATATAGTTTGGTTTGGCGAGGCTGTTCCTGCTATTGACGAAGCTACCCGCATTACCGAGTTGGCTGATATATTTATAGTGATAGGCACATCGTTGCAGGTGTACCCCGCAGCTGGTTTATTGCACTATGCAGCGGCTGATATCCCCAAGTATTTAATAGACCCTAATGCCGAAGAGGTATCAGGTGTATTCAATTTAACAGTGGTAAGGCAAAAGGCGGGCACCGGAGTTCCCCAAGTAGTAGATGCCTTGTTGAATAAATAAGAGATTTATTTACCGGATACAAAAATCCCCCGACCTTGTAAAAGCGTAGGGGGATTCTTTATATAATAATAGTGGGATTACTGGGTAACGGTAAATTTACCGGTTTTCATAGACTTGCCGCTCACTTGTAAATCGTATAGGTAAAGGCCCGGACGAAGGTCTGAAGTGTTAATGGTTAATTTACCGGTGCTGTCGGTAATGCTATTGGTTTTAACTAAAGCACCAAGCATGTTGTAAATTTTTACAGTGGCTTTGTTTGCGTTTGGCAACACGTAGTTAAAGGTAACATTATCGTTGGCAGGGTTAGGGTATGGGTTGCTAAACTTAATAGCTGTAGCATCGGTAACACCTGTAGCGTTAATGTTGTATGTTACTTCAAAGCAAGCAGAGTCTGCTTGGTTGTTCATGTTAAAAAAGCAGTATTTAACCACCGAGTTACCTTCAAGGCCATTGTTATTAATGTGGCCGCTAAAAGCAGTTGAAGTACCGTTAGCAGGTAAGCTAAGTGAACCGTTTGACTGGTTTACGATTGGCTCGTAGCAAAGGTCCCAGCAAAACCAGTTGTCAGATCCTTGTAGGGTATTAACATTAATACGGCGTACTTTAACATCAAGCGGAGCGCCTGTGGTATTGGTAACTGTAACGTATGATACTACTTCGTCATCAGGTAAACCTGATACTAATTCGCTGTTTTTATTTAAAACCAAACTCTGGCTAAAAGCAACACTGCTAATAAGTGCCATGGTTAAGAATAAGGCGATTTTTTTCATTTGAGTAAAAGTCTATGTTTATACAAATATTATAAATTTCTACCAATAAGACAACAAATGGCGTGCAAATGTTACTGTCAGTGGCAGTAAATTTAATAGATGTATAAATAAGATGTTGAAAATGAGATACTTAAATTTATATTAGCACATCGCGGATGCTGCTTATGGGTATGACAATACCCCCTTTTAAGACAATATGTAACTCATCGGCCATCCAAATGGTAGTTTCCACATTCTTAAGGCCTTCAGAGTCTTCTATCACCAATGTACACTTACTTTTGTAGCTGTTGCCTAATACCATGGCTTTCTTTAGGTTTTCAACCTGTTGTTTTCGCACCGCGGGACTTAGGTTTTGAGCTTTTTTAGCCGGAACAAAATCTTTTAATTCTTCTTTCTCTACACGTTTAGCATGCGCTTGTCCATCACTCATATATTTTGTTTTTAGGTTAAATACGGCAATAGGGGTAAACCGGTTTGGTTTAGGGCGGGGGAGTGGGTAGGCCTGTTACATAAAGAATTTCATATAACGGTCGCCTAAATACGTAATAGTAAAATAGACAACCTGGCCCTTGTACATCAGGTAGGCTGTGCCTACTGCGGCTGCGCCTATCAATTTGTCTGACACGACAAAGGTTTGGTTAGTAATTGCTTTCATAATTGGGTAAGGGTTGGGTTAAACTCTCAGTACAAACTTAGTTCAACTGCCTGCCAAATACTTTTTTGCCATAACCTGATTGATACATGGGTAAGTTTTATGGAAAATTTGTGCTATTTTTGGTCAATCAACCTAATATTCTTTATAGCAAGGGCAAATCGATGAAAATTCTTATAAAACAAGCTACTGTAGTTAATGCAGGTTCAAAGTTTAACAAGAAAAAAGTTGATGTATTAATAGAAAATGGCATAATAGCCAAAGTAAGTGAAAGCCCCTTAACGGTTGAAGCTGATAAAATTATAGAGTCGGATGGCCTGCACCTGTCAATAGGTTGGGCCGATATTACTGCCAATTTTGCCGATCCCGGTTTTGAATACAAGGAAGATATGGCCAGCGGTGCCGCTGCCGCCCAAATGGGTGGTTATACTGCGGTAGGCGTACAACCAACCACGCAGCCCGCCTTACATACCAAGGCTGAGATTGAATATGTGGTAGCCAAAAGCGCCAACAACGCGGTGGAGATTTGGCCTATAGGTTCGCTGTTTGTAGCTAATGAAGGCAAAGACCTGGCTGAGCTTTACGATATGAAGCTTGCCGGTGCGGTTGCTTTTTCTGATGCTAAAAAACCTATTGCAGATGCAGGCGCCCTTAGCCGTGCAATGCAATATGCAGGCGGAATTAATACCCCGATAATGGTACTGCCTTACGATAAAACAGTATCACCGGGCGGAATGGTTAACGAGGGTGAAGTTGCCACAGCTTTAGGCCTAAAAGGTATACCTGCGCTTGCAGAGGAATTGATGGTTGCCCGCAACATTAAGCTGGCTGAATACAATAACGCACCACTACACTTTACTGCTATATCTACAGAGGGTTCTGTTAAGTTGATACGCGAGGCTAAAGCAGCAGGATTGAAAATAACCGCAGGAGTAAACTTCTACAACCTGTTTCAAACAGATGATGCGCTTAAAGGCTTTGATAGTAACTTTAAAGTAAGTCCGCCACTGCGCACCCAGGCCGATGTTGATGCCTTGGTTGAAGGGTTAAAAGATGGTACCATTGATATTATCAATGCCGACCATAACCCCGAAAACATTGAGCAAAAAGACGTAGAGTTTGACTTTGCCGCTTATGGTATGATAGGTTTTGAAGTAGCCTTCGCTGCCCTTAATACCTACGTTGCCCCCAAAATAGGGTTAGATAAGCTGATTGCCATACTTACAGAAAACCCACGCAAGTTATTTGCACGTGCCTTGCCAGAACTGGAAGAAGGGGCTAAAGCAAACCTTACCCTTTTCAACCCTACAGAGAAGTTCACTTTCGAGAAAGCAAACATCCGCTCTAAATCAAAAAACACGCCTTATATAGGTACTGAGTTTACCGGGAAAGTTATAGGAACTGTACGAGGTTAATCCTATTACTTTTTATCAACCAACTTAAGCTTCTCAGCAAAGTATTGGGCAAAGTCGCGCATATCGCCGGCCATTTTATCTTCTCCGGTGGCACGCTCTAACGTATCAGCCATAGATAGCAACGTTTGGTGATAAAACTGTTTCATTTCATCAACCAGCATGTCTTTGGTCCAAAGGTCCATGCGCAGGGTATTGTTTTCCTGCTTATCCCACATAGATAACATAAAGGCTTTGCTTTCCTGCACACCATCCAATCCGCTGTCGTCTGCTGTCCAGTCAATTTTAACGGGTAGCTTGTTCTCGTCTAACGTTACGCTTATTTTTATATCTGAAGTTTTCATTGTCTTAATTAACTTTTGGAGGGCGGTAGCCCGATTCTGATAAAAATTTCTGAGGGTCTTTTAATTTGAATAAATCTTCCATGCTAAGGTCGGTATGTTTAGCCATATAGGCCTTAACAATTTGCCAACCTATCCAGTTGCCTATACGGCCGGGGCTTTCGCGGGGGAAGCCCGGTGTAAAAGGGTGCTCGTCGCAGTATTTGTTAATGTCTTTTCCGTTTGTAGAGTAGAGCGCTTCCTGGTCTACCATAGTAGCCCAGATCGTACTCTCGTTTTGGTGGCACCATTGGTATTGCTTGTTGCTGTATCGCAGCTTAATGGTATCGGGCACATCAGGGTAAATGGCATCCAGTAAAAACAGCATTTTGCCCTGGTGCAGCATAAAGCCAAGTACGTTGGTGCTACTGTCTACAAACTCGGTAACACACCAGTTAAACATGGCATCGGTAGCAATGTACTCTTTAGTGCAGCTTAGGGTTTTGTATTCAGGGAATTGCAGGTTATTGTAGTAGCCATAGTTACGGCCAAGGTACATATCAAGTCCAATACCCAGTTCATTTACTGTTGTGGCATTAGCCAGGTTAAAGCCCGATGTAAACGTTACAATGGTTGGCACGCTCTTTTTAGGGAAGAAGTGCTTGTAGCGTGTAAAGCCCCTTTGTAGTTGTTCTTTAAGGCCGGTTAAGTCAGCGTATTGCTTTGTTATGTCTTGTTGAATTATCTTAATATCACCATCGTTAACGTAGTAAAGTATCTTCTGGTCTAGTAAGGGGTCGTCGGGTATGCTTATTTTGGCAATGGCGTATAGATACAGGTCAAAAAAGTCGCCATACTTTTTACGCAGGCTGTCTATCTGGCTGTTTACGTTTTGAGGCGTGGTCTTAAAAAAGTCCTGGTCCAGCCTTTTTATGTTTAGGTCAACCAGTTTTTCGTCTTCTTCGGCAGGCACTGCTTCCTTAAACCTGTCGGCGGGATTGTTTGGCCCACAGGCTATTAACAGCGTAACGCTGAATAAAAAAAGGAATGTGCGTAATTTCATCAGGTCTAAATGTTTAATATTGCCAAAACATAAACGCGCAAAAGTATGAAAAAAGCACTATTTGCATTAATGCTATTAGCAACGATAACTTTGAACGCCCAGGAATTTAAAAAGTTCAGGCTGGGATTGAATGTTTCTCCAAACTTAGGTTGGATTAAACCCAACGATAAAGATTATAAAGCCGATGGTTTACGTGCCGGTATTGGCGGCGGCCTGGTAATGGATTTTTATTTTTCTAAAAACTATGGTATTACAACCGGTTTACAAATAATGAACGTTGGTGGAAAGGTAATATCTGAAGGGGCGGGCTTTTCATTCAAAAACACCTTTAAAAACCAATATGTACAGGTTCCCATTGGCCTAAAAATGAAAACCAACGATTTTAGTGGGTTTAACATTTATGGCTTGTTTGGGGTTACTGCAGAGTACTGTTTCAGGGCTAAGTTTGATTATGATTTTAATGTAGCAGGTGTGAGTGTTAGCGATGAGAACGTAGATGCCAAAGGTGATGATTACGACCTGGTACGTGACCTGCGCCTGGGCCTTAACATTGGCTTGGGTACTGAATATAATATTGCAGGCAGCACATCGTTATTCTTTGGGTTGACATATAACAATGGTATTATAGGTGCTTTTAAAGACGATGACCAGGGTAATGGCAATACATCATCTACCGGTAACCTTAACTTCTTTGCCTTAAACTTAGGCGTATTGTTTTAACAGTATTCAAACTAACTTTGTATCCCGAAACAAGCTACTTGTTTCGGGATTTTTATTTGATACTATGCGCATAGCCCTGGCACAATTAAATTACCATATTGGTAATTT
>JBIPNX010000171.1:0-5357 GCA_044378145.1 Flavobacteriales bacterium
GTGGTTGGTCGACCGTATCTCGTACCCCAACTTTCGCAAATGGGCTATGGCTATTTCTTCGCCTTCTTTTCCTAATTCGTTATGCTTTGCCATGGTTACCAGGGCCTTTCAAAATCGGCTGCTGTATAGGTTTTATTTACCGTTTTAAAGGTACTCTTATTGTCAACGGTTTTCTTGCTAATTAGTTTACGCAATGCGCCAACCGGTGCTACAAATACCCAAAACAAAACCGACATTAATACAAAGGAATTTATACGCCCCAACACATGGGCTAAGCCATACCAGCCTTTAGCTACTAATAATGCCAATGGCGGAATAAGCAGGCAGGTAGCAATAATACCAAGCCCCACAAGCGGAGCCCACTCTATTTTCCATATAAGGGATAGAAGCAAAAATACCAGTGCAAAAGCACCAACAGCCGGATATATCTTTTTATCTTCCAAAGAGATATTATTTACATCTAACACCTAGAAGCTAGAACCTATGATTCTAATACCGCCCTAACCCCCGGTAGCACTTTACCTTCCAGGTACTCCAGCATAGCTCCACCACCTGTAGATACATAACTAACCTTATCAGCTAAACCAAACTGGTTAACAGCGGCAACAGAGTCGCCACCACCAACCAAAGAGTAGGCACCGTGGGCAGTAGCCTCGGCAACAGCTTTAGCTACTTCTACCGTACCGGTTTGGAATTTCTCCATTTCAAAAACACCCATAGGGCCATTCCACAACAGGGTTTTTGATTGTTTAATGGTAGCCACGTATTCAGATATAGCCTCAGGGCCAATGTCCAGTCCCATCCAACCATCGTCTATAGCCTTGCTAAGCGATATAGCTGTATTAGCATCGGCGGCAAATTTATTGGCAATAATAGAGTCTACAGGCAGGTAAATATTCACCCCTTTCTCTTGTGCTTTTTTAATCAGTTCGTGGGCGGTATCAATGCGCTCAGCCTCTAATAACGAGTTACCAATATTGCCACCCATGGCTTTATAAAAGGTATACGCCATGCCGCCGCCAATAATAATGTTATCGGCAATATTTAGCAGGCGCTCTAAAATCATAATCTTGTCTGATACCTTAGCCCCACCAACAATAGCGGTAAAAGGCTTTTCAGAGTTGTTTAGCACTTTCTCAAGGCTGGCAACTTCGGCAGCCATTAAAAAACCAAAGCAGGCTTTACCGTGAAAAAACTTAGCAACAATAGTTGTGCTGGCGTGTGCGCGGTGGGCAGTGCCAAAGGCATCGTTCACATAAAAATCGCCTAAAGAGGCCAATTGTTGAGCAAAAGCCTCGTCGCCTTTTTCTTCTTCTTTATGAAAGCGTAGGTTTTCTAACAATAACACTCCACCCGGTTGCAGTTGGGCAGCGCCTTGTGTAGCCACTTCGCCAATACAATCGGTAGAAAACTGGGCTTGTACACCTAACAGTATATTTAGCGTAGGCAATACGTGCTTAAGCGAGTATTTTTCTTCGGGCCCCTCTTTTGGGCGGCCCAGGTGAGACATTAGTATAACAGAACCCCCATCGGCCAGAATCTTTTTAATGGTAGGCAACGCAGCGCGTATCCGGGTATCATCGGTTACTGCAAAGGTTTGCTTATCTAACGGTACGTTAAAGTCTACACGGATAAGGGCTTTTTTGCCAGCGAAATTGAACTGTTCTACGGTTTTCATATTGAGAGTTAAAGAGGTGGCAAAGATACTATTTAAGCCCAAAAATCGGCTGCAGGGCAAGCAATAATTTAGGTAGCTTTGCACCTGTTTATGAGCACTACAAAACCCCTTATACTTATTACCAACGACGATGGTATTACAGCGCCCGGTATATGCGCCCTTGTTAACGCTATGAAAGCCCTTGGCGACGTTGTTGTGGTAGCACCCGATAAGCCGCAAAGCGGCATGGGCCATGCCATTACCATTAACTCTACCCTGCGCCTGCACGAAGTTAAACAAGACGGCCTTACCGAATATGCATGCAGCGGCACCCCGGTAGATTGTGTTAAGATTGCTATTGATAAGATTATAGTTGACCGCAAGCCCGATTTATTGGTATCGGGTATAAACCACGGGGCTAACTCATCTATCAATGTTATCTATTCGGGTACCATGTCGGCAGCGGTGGAAGGGGCTATAGAGGGTATTCCGTCTATAGGTTTCTCATTATGCAATTATTCTATAGAGGCTGATTTTTCTGCAGCCGCCCATTTTGCGGGCATTATAGCCAAGAACGTTTTAGAGCATGGCCTGCCCGATGGTGTTTGTTTAAACGTAAACATCCCCGATGTTCCGTTGGATATTATTAAAGGCGTTAAAGTTTGCCGCCAGGCTAAAGCCCTTTGGCAAGAGGAGTTTGACGAGCGTAAAGACCCATACGGACGTAAATACTACTGGCTTACCGGCAAGTTTGTAGACCTTGATGGGGGGGAAGATACCGATGTATTTGCATTAGAAAACAACTACGTATCGGTAGTGCCTACCCAGTTCGACCTTACGGCGCATAACGCTATAAGCGAGATGAAGAAGTGGGAAATGTAATTAGCTTTTAGCTTGTAGAAATTACCAAAACTTTATTAACCCGACCTCCGTTACAAGCGCATGAATTTTATAAAACAACTGATTAATAAAGACAACTTTTTTTGGGGAGCATTAATAGGCTTTGTCTTTCCGGCCCTAACGTTTTTGCTTATCCGTTTTTTAGCCGCTACCGCCGGCAACGAGGAATTTATTATTCGCCCATTGGGGTACGACAGTATGCAGGTATATTCTATAGTGGCCAACCTTATACCATTTAGAATATACATGATTAACAAGCAGCTGGACCGTACTGGTCGTGGCTTGATTTTTGCAACGTTTGTTTTAGTTATTGCCTACTTTATTGTGTTCTTTCAGAACAATTAAAGCACAGGTTTGTATTACAAAATATAAACTAAAACATATATGAAAAAGGCACTCCTATTTTTACTTTTAGCTGTAGCCCTGCAACCTGCTTTTGCACAAGACAGCAACAAAACATTATTTAAAAACAAAAAACTAGAAAACTTCGGCATGTTTGCCAGGGGCGGCGTTCAATATTCGCAAATAGCAAACAGAGTTGCTTTGCCTTTTGATGGACATGTGGGCCTTAGCTTTGACCAAAGGTGGCGTATAGGTATGGCTTTTGAAGCATTAATGAATAACATAACCGTAAAAAACAGTGCGCTTGTTGCACCTTACACCCGCATGCGTTGGCAGTATAGCAACTTTGGCGGTTTTGTAGAGTATGCATTTATGTCTAAGAGGTTAATCTCTGTTTCGCCCGGCTTATTTGCGGGCTATGGAACCATTAGCAAACACCCTTTGGATGGGCCTAACCTTGATGTTGATGGCGATGTAGACGATAGCAATTTCTTTGTTTTTAAGCCTTATCTTAATGTTAACCTAAACATTACCAGGTTTATCGGATTATATGTAAGTGGTGGTTACCGTTTTAGCACCGGCGAGGTTACACAGGGAATTAGTGACAAGCAATTATCCGGCGCCTTTGGTGTTGTAGGGCTTAAGTTTGAAATTATTCCTGAGGTATTGAGTACTATAGATTAATCAAGCCACTCAAAATCCTCGGCCATTGGCATTTGTGTAAATGAATCAACTGCTACTTGAGGAGGTATAGCCAGCTTACGGGCATTGGTATCTATCCATGCACCATCAATAGTAAGGGTGGCGCATAGCGTACCGTCTTTCCGTTTAATCTCGTGGCGTATACTAAAGCGGCTTAAATCCCTGCGAAGTTTTATTGTTTTCAGGTTGATGGTAATCTCATCTCCAAAACGTATCTCGCGGCGGAATATGCACTCTTCCCTAAATAGCACAGGGCCAATATGGAGCTCTGTTAAAACGTTAGTACCTAAGCCATGTGAGGTTAAAAAATTCATACGGGCCTGTGCACCCCAATCGTAGTAAACAGAGTGGCGTACATGGTTGTTGCCATCTAAATCGGCCCAGCGTACATCTACAGGTAAAATAAAATCAGTCATTAAATATTGTTGAGTGACCACGCTTCGGCTTTGCTTTCAAACAATGCCTTTGTCTTAGTCCATGTTTGCATAAAAAACTCCGAATTGCGGTAATTGTTCAATGCCTCTTCGCTTTCCCATTGGCTGATGGTAAAATACACCAAGGGGTTAGCGACATCGTTGTAGCCGTTAACATCAATACAACCTTCAAAGGTTTTAATTACGGGTTGCGAATCGCGGAATACCTTTTGAAAATCAGCCTCAGTTCCGGGCCTGAAAGTCATTTTAACTATACGGGTAATCATTATTCAGCAAATTCAATGCGTATAGGGTCGCGCATGCGAAGACCCAGCAGTTTGCTGGCGTTGCCCTGGTTAATGGCAATCTCTAAATAGCCCGAAATACCGAATAAAGCAGTAAGCTCGCCGGGAGGGACATCGCCATAGCCGTTGTTCAATCGGGTAATAGTATACTCCGGCCCACGGAACGTAATTTCAAACGGTCGGCCTTTGCCTATACGGTCGAAAACATCGGGCTTAATATTGGTAATGGCGTTGCCAAAATTATCAACGTAAATAATAGTACCGCGGATAAGCGTAGTTTCTGTGGTTGGACGAAGCATGGTAGCCTCATTTAACCTTGCACGTTTGGTGCCCAGCATATCTACTTTGCGTAGCTCATTCAGCTTGGCAATAGCCGGTACAAATACATCGCGGGCGGGGAATGGTGAGTTACCCAGGTTAGATAGCTCAATAATAATATCGGGTTCCTTCTCAAATATCATAGAGAAGATGCCGCTATCTGTCCCAATAAAAATATGGCCAAAGTAAATGCAGGCCACATGGGGGGTATCTTTAGAATACTCGTTACGCACAGCCACCACATGCACCGTACCCTCCGGGAAATGAGGGTATGCATTGCGCACCACAAATGCGGCTTCCATAATGTTGTAATGCTGTATATCGTGTGTAATATCAACTATTTGCACACCGGGCACCTGATTTAACAGCGCGCCTTTAACTGCCCCTACGTAAAAATCGCGGGTGCCTAAATCACTGGTTAATGTTACTAAAGGTGCTGCCAAATGCCTGTACTTTACAAGGTGCTAAATTAAGTACGTTTAGAGGCTTTTAACACAAATGTTTAAGATATAATTAACAAGCATTGTTAAGAAACAGGCTTTGTGTGCACTTGGGTATAATTGTTGTTTGATAAACAATAAATAGCAAATTGGTTTTAAATACTGAAAACGATACTTTTGTTATACAACCACTAAGAAAGAGAATACATTTTGAACGAGAGAATTATTGAAATAGCAAGTGTCAACCCGGTGCATATTTTTGGGGTTAATGATGCTAATA
>JBIPNX010000172.1:0-5353 GCA_044378145.1 Flavobacteriales bacterium
CTACCGATGGTGGATTTACTTTTACCTGTCCTGCAAAATGGAGTAATCCGGAGAAGCCCGCATACGTGCATGCTGATATACATGACATACGCTACTTTGGTAACGATTTGTGGGTAGCCAGCGATGGCGGCCTTTTTTATTCTACATCGGGTGGTGATACTGCTAACCGCCGCCAGACCGGTATTGAGGGCACAGACTTTTGGGGCTTTGGCGCTACAGCAGGCACAGGCAAAGTAATGCTGGGCGGTACCTACCACAACGGTACTTTACTTAAAGACAATAACACCTATCAAAATGGCTGGCTAAGTTGCATGGGCGGCGATAACGTTCGCGGCTTTGTAAACTTTGCTAACGACCGTAAGGTGTACCACGATTATGGCAAGTCTGTACTGTCGGGTAACCGCAACGTACCGTTGGTAAATGGTTCGTTCCCGGTACAGCCAAATATGACGTACATTATTGGCGAGTCGAGCAATTACGAGTTTCATCCGCATAGCCAGAATATTATTTATTATGGCAGCGATAACATACTGTACAAAAGCGATGGAGAAGGTGCAGGAGCAACCCCAATTCATGACTTTGGCGAGAAGGTAACTTCGGTTGAAATTGCCCCTACAAACCCTGATGTAATTTACGTTTGTACCTACCCAGGTTGGTGGGACGATAAGCATGTTTTTAAAACCACAGACGGTGGCCAAAACTGGACAAATATTACTCCGTCAACAGGTACTATAAACGGCGAGCCATGGGTGCCTTACGATATTACCGTAAGCAGTACCGATGCTAATACCGTTTGGCTGGCCCGCACATCGCAATACGGTGATTATCCTTCCCAACTCGAGGGCTACCGCATTTTTAAATCGACTAATGGTGGTTCTTCGTGGGTTAATTACACCGGAACAACAGCATTAGATGGCGAGAGTGTTACGCATATTGAACACCAACGCGGCACCGATGGCGGAGTATGGATTGGTACACGCCGTGCGGTATATTACCGTAATAACTCTATGGCCGACTGGCAACTGTATAATAGCGGCCTGCCTGCAACTACATTCTCTGTTCAGCTATTTATAAACTACCGCCAGGGCTTGATATGGAATGCAACTAACCGTAGTATACACGAGGCTCCGCTTATTGAGCAAAACCCTCCGTTAGCACAAATTGCGGCAGATAAGTTCACTGTTGATTGCTTTGACAATGTGGTGCATTTTGCAGATAACTCGGCAATGAGCTCGCAAAACGCAAGCTGGCAATGGACCTTCCCCGGAGGTAGCCCTGCCAATTCAACATTGCAAAACCCGATAGTAACCTATAGTGCACCGGGTTCATACAATGTAACATTAACCGTTACTGATGCTTTTGGTACCGACACGCAAACACTTACTGCATTTATAAACTTTAATAGCGCGGCCGATACGGTAGATTTAGCACAGGATTTTGAACCTGCTAACTACCCTGCCAACAACTGGCGTTTGCTAAACTCTAACCAAACATTCGACTGGACATTGGTTGATGTGGATGCAGGGCCGTTATGTACTGCAGGCAAAGCCATGCGTGCAGAAAACTACTACATAGAACGCCCCGGTGATGAGGCATACCTTATTTCTCCGCGTGTTAGTCTTGCAGGTATTATCAATCCATCGCTAAGTTATTACTATGCTTATACCGGCTATGATGGTTATAGCGATAGCCTGCGTGTAGAAATATCTAACAACTGCGGTGCAAGCTGGAATACCTTGTTTTTTGAAGGCGGTGACGGGTTACTTTCTACCACCCAAAGCAACGATTATTTTGCGCCTACCAATTGTAACCAGTGGCTGCAAAAATTACATAACCTTGATAACTACATAGGCGATACTGTTATGTTCCGCTTTGTATGTGTTAACGATTATGGCAACAACCTGTTCCTTGATAACATCAACATTACAGGCCAGCCATCAAGTGTAGATAGCAAACCTGTTGAACTGACTTCTATATTCCCTAACCCAAGCGCGGGCGACTTCTTCATTAATACTAATGAGAAAGACATTAAACTAACTGTTTTCAGCGCTACAGGCCAACAAGTATATAGCAACCGCTATGCACAAGGCACACATAAGTTTAACTTAGATGTTGCTGCAGGCATGTACTTTGCCCGTATAGAAACCCCTAAAGGTTCAGAGGTAATTAAGTTGGTTGTTAGATAAAGAAATAGAATTCTGATAACCGATAACTTATAACTGATAACTAGATAGTTTATCAGCAATATTCCTATCATTACTCAGGCGAGGCACCTTGTTTTGCCCGCCCAGTTTGCCTTCGGCTTTCATGTAGCTGATGAAGGCATCTTTTTGAAGTGATGTCAATACAAGAGGACGTAAAATAGAACCGACAATAAGGTCTTTGTAGTAGGTGTTTTTCTTCTGCAAAGCCTCGTCAATGCTGGCGCTGAAGGCTGCCATGTCAGCAGGTGCCTGAGCAAATTCTATAAACCACTCGTGGTAGGGTAGGCCCCCTTGCGGAGGTGTTACCTGAGGAGCTACCGTAAACTCAATTACTTCGGCATTGTATTTTTCGCAGGCTTGTTTTAAAGCGTATTCTACTTCTTCGGCAATAACATGCTCGCCAAAGGCAGAGGTAAAATGCTTGATACGACCTGTAACCAACAGCTTGTATGGCTCGGTTGAAATAAACTTAACGGTATCGCCAATTACATAGCCCCATAAGCCCGCATTGGTGTTAAGCACTATAGCGTAGTTAACGCCCGTCTTAACTTCGCTTAATTGCAGGCGTGTGGGGTTCTCGTTGAAGAACTCTTCGGTAGGAATAAACTCATAGAAGATACCATCATCAACAATCAACAATAAGCCTTCTTCTTTTTGTGAATCCTGATAGGCGATAAAGCCTTCCGATGCCGGATACGTTTCAATAGAATCTACACGCTTGCCAATGGTGTTTTCCATCTTGGCGCGGTAGGGTTCAAAGTTTACACCACCGTAAACGTATAACGAAAAGTTGGGGAATATATCCTTAATCTGCTTGCCGGGGTTGCGTTCTATCAGCTTATCAAAATACATCTGTACCCAGGGCGGAATGCCACTTATCAGTGCCATGTCTTCGTTAATGGTTTCATTAACTATCGTATCCACTTTGGTTTCCCAATCTTCAATGCAATTAGTTTCGTAGCTGGGCATTTGGTTGCGGCGTAAATAGCCCGGCACGTGGTGGTTTACAATTCCCGATAACCGTCCGTATAGTATGCCGCCTTTCTTTTCCAGCGTTGGGCTGCCTGATAGGAATATCAGTTTACCATTTAAAAAAGCAGCGTTGCCTGTTTCGTGTATGTATAGCAACAACGCATTGCGCGCGCCGTTAATCTGGTTACTTATAGAATCTTTGGTAATGGGTATGTATTTAACCCCCGATGTGGTGCCCGATGTTTTGCTTAAGTATATCGGCTTACCACGCCACAATACATCATTCTCTCCCGCTAAAATGCGCTCTATATAGGGTTTAATTCCTTCGTAATCTAGCAGCGGAACGTTCTTCTTAAAATCGGCGTAGGTAGTTATTTTATCGAAGTTATGTTCTTTGCCAAAGGCTGTTTTACGTCCTGTTTTCAATAAATCAGCAAATACTCCCTGCTGGTTTTCTTTAGCATGCATTGTAGCAAAGCGTACTTTTTTTGCAGTATTGGCGGCTACTTTTTTAGCTAAATATGATAGTACTCCCATCTCAAATTAAAAGTTAATATAATCAGCCGGGTTTACGGGGTTACCGTTGTGCCACAGCTCAAAATGCAGGTGTGGCCCCGTGCTGTTTTCTCCGCTGCTGCCTACCAGCGCAATGGCTTCGCCCGCTTTCACGGTTTCGCCTTCTTTCTTAAGCAGCGATGAGTTGTGTTTGTAAACAGATACCATGTTGTTGCTATGCAGCACCTGTATAATATTGCCCGATTCCATTGTCCATTGCGACGATATAACCGTACCATCCAGTACCGACTTTACAGGGTCGTTAGCGGGGGCGGCTATGTCTATACCAAAGTGGCGTATGGCCGGGTTAAAGCGTGAGGTTGCAACACCCGATACAGGACTGTAAAAATATACACCCGAAAGCGCTGTAATGGGGTTTTCTCCAAATGTGCCGCCGTAGCTGCCTTTGTCGTTCTTCTCTACTTCCTGGCGCAGGCTGGCATCTTCTGCTGATGGCGCAAAGCTCAACGATTTATAATCTATAGGTTTGCTTTTTGCTGCCGCTGTATCTACGTTGTTACCACCTTTACCCGATATGATATTGCGCATATTCTGCAAAAACTTATCGTTGTTTTTGGTGGCGTTTTCTAACGAGTCGGCACGTTGAGAAAGCTCCAGCATTTCCCTGCGAACACCTGCATCGCCGTAGCCGGGAATGTACTCGCGTAAGGGGGTAAGTGCAATAAATGTAGTGGTAAAGAAGATGATAAGAATAGCGCCCGTGCCTGCAACAACAAACACCTTAAGGGGGGTAAGCGATAACGAAAAGCGCTCCTCCAGGGTATCGTCGTTCATTACTACCAACCGGTAACGGTTTAGCAGTTTCTTTAAACGGCGCTTGTTTTTATTTTGCTCTTCAGCCATTAGCCTACAAATATGCGAAATTTTTCGCCAAGAGTGATTTAGGCCTTCTGCATAGCAAAAATCCCCGCCGGCTTTTGCCAACGGGGATTAATACTAGCACCTAGCACCTAGAAGCTAACACCTAGAATGCAGGCTGCTCAGGCAAGGTATATTTCTTGTCTTTGTTTTGTTCTTTAAGGTAAGTCATAAGCGGGGCAAAGTAATCAAGCATTGCTTTGGCTGATACATCAGAGCCAAGGTGTTTTTGCATGTCTTCGCGCCAATCTACTGTCTGGCCTGTTTTCATTACATCCATAAGGAATTTACCAACCTCTTTGTTGCCGTAGTAGTTGGTGTTGTGTACATCTTGCTTAAGGATTTTGTTTGCTATATGGTCGTGGAACTGGAACATTAAAATGCCTGCAATAGCATAATCGTAGTACTGTGCAGGGTCGTCGTTAATATGGGTTTTGGTAGCGGCATCGCAATACTCTTCGCCACGCTCTGTTGGTGGAACAATACCCTGGCATTTGGCTACAATTTCCCACCAGCGTTTGTTGTATTGGTCTTTAGGCAGGTTGGTAGCGTATAAATCGTGCTCAAACTCTGTCATAGTTCCGGCAGCCCAAGGAATAAGAACCACATAGTTCAACGCTTCTTTCAACAGGTTTTGGGTTTGGTCAACCTTAGCATCTTTAGGCGCTAAACCGTATTGTTGAAGGAAAGGCATTTGCATAGAAGCCATGCCAATCATGGTTCCGAAAGCCTCGTGGTAAGCG
>JBIPNX010000173.1:0-5344 GCA_044378145.1 Flavobacteriales bacterium
AATAATGTTTCTATAAGGCTCAATAGGTGTGCCAAGTTAGTTTATACTTTATAGCATAGGTTATTCCTGCCAGAATAATTACTGCTCCATTTAATTACAGTTTAAAACCATAAAGCATATTAGGCCTAAGTTGTTACTTTTGTTGCTTATAATGAATATGTTATTAACACGAACAGTAAGCGTTGTAGTTTTAGTAGCTGCAATGTCAGTTTCAATTTTTGCACAATCTGTACCCGATACATCTATGGTTTACGTACACAACAAACCGGTTAGTTGCAAAGCGCGCTTTTTAAAATTTGGTATGGTAGTTATTGGCCTTAATAAAGGCGCGGAACGAAAATATAAACGCAATAAGTTTAACCAAACCCCTGCACGCATTCCATCATCGCTAAAGCGCAGGTACGCAATGGTTGTTGAAGAGTATAACGGACGTAAAATATGGACTTTTACGCCCCGTAAAAATGCCTCGGGTAAGGTTATACTTTATTTACATGGCGGTTCTTATGTGGCCAATATCCTTAGTTTTCATTGGGATTTGATAACGCAGCTGCTGGATAAAACCAACGCCACCATTGTAGTACCCGATTACCCCCTGGCGCCCGCTGCTCAGTGTCCCGATGTTTACGCTTTTATGATGCATGTATATAGGCAATTGCTTACCAGGGCAAAAGCTAGTGATATTACCATTATGGGCGACTCTGCCGGGGGTGGATTATCTCTTGGCCTGGCGCAGGAAATTAAGGGCCAAAACCTGCCACAGCCGGGTAATATTGTGTTGCTTGCCCCATGGCTTGATGTTAGCATGGCCAACCCCGGTATAGCCGCGGTAGAAAAGCAGGATAAAATGCTAAACCTAAAAGCACTGCAAATTACGGGCAAGGCATATGCCGGCAACCTAAGCCTTACCAACTCACGGGTTAGCCCTATTTACGGCAATTTTGACAGGCTTGGAAAAATCTCTGTTTTTATAGGCACCCACGATGTATTAATTGCCGACTGCCGCAAACTTAAAGCTATGCTTGATAAGCAAAATACAAGCTTTAATTATTTTGAATACCCCGGTATGTTCCATGTTTGGATGGCTGTTACTGGGCTTAAAGAATCTAAGGCTGCTGTAGCCCAAATAGCAGAGTTAATAAAGTAAGACAGCAAATAACCATTATCGGAATATTCTATTCACTACTCATCATCCATCATTCACTTAGCAACTAAAAAAATCACTATCTTCGCGACCGATTTTTAAACAACTATGGACTTTAATTACAACGAAAACCAGAAGATGATTGCGGACACTATCCGCAGCTTTGGCGAAAAGCACATCAAACCAAAATTTATGGAGTGGGATGAAACCCAGGAGTTTCCTGTTGAGTGCCTAAAGCAATTAGGCGAACTGGGAATGCTTGGCGTTTTAGTACCTACCGAGTATGGTGGTTCTGGTTTATCGTATACAGAATATGTTACTGTAGTATCTGAAGTAGGCCGCATTTGTGGCTCTGTGGGTTTATCGGTTGCGGCACACAACTCGTTGTGTACGGGCCATATCCTTCAGTTTGGTAACGATGAGCAAAAGAAAAAATGGTTGCCTAAGCTTGCCACCGGCGAGTGGATTGGTGCCTGGGGCTTAACTGAGGCTAACACCGGTTCTGACGCTATGCGTATGAAATGTGTTGCTACCCAGGATGGCGACGATTGGGTTATTACCGGCAGCAAAAACTGGATTACCCACGGCAAAAGCTCTGATGTAATGGTTGTTCTTGCCCGTACAGGCGATTTGTTAGACTCGCACGGTATTACTGCTTTTGTAGTAGAGCGCGGCACACCCGGCTTTAGTGCAGGCAAAAAAGAAAATAAACTGGGCATGCGTGCCTCAGAAACCGCCGAGGTTATATTTGATAACTGCCGCGTTTCTAAAGATAACGTACTAGGTAAAGTTGGTGATGGCTTTATTCAGGCTATGAAAGTGCTTGATGGTGGCCGTATTTCTATCGCAGCCCTATCATTAGGTATTGCCAAAGGTGCTTTTGATGCATCGGTTAAATATGCCAAAGAACGCGAACAGTTTGGTAAGCCTATTGCTGAGTTCCAGGGCATTAGCTTTAAACTGGCCGATATGGCAGTTAAAATTGAAGCGGCTGAACTATTAACTTACCAGGCGGCAGATTTGAAAAACCGCGGCTTAAAGGTTACCAAAGAGTCGGCGTATGCTAAATACTACGCTTCAGAGATATGTGTTGAGGTTTCTACGGATGCCGTGCAGATATTCGGAGGTTATGGTTACACTAAAGACTTCCCGGTTGAGAAGTTCTACCGCGACTCTAAACTATGTACCATAGGCGAAGGAACCTCTGAAATACAGAAAGTTGTAATAGCTAAACAAATTTTAGCATAATTTTTGGTTGGAATAAAATAAGTTGTATATTTGCAGCCCTTAAAAAGAAAAAGACAAGCATGTTACTAATAGCAGTTAAAGAAGGCGAATCAATTGAAAAAGCCTTAAAAAAGTACAAAAAGAAGTTTGAGAAAACAGGCGTTGTGCGTGCATTACGCGATCGTTCTAAGTTTACCAAACCATCGATTAAACGTCGCCAACAAGTTATCCGTGCCGTTTACCGTGAGAATATGTTCCGCAATATTGAGGACTAACAATTAGTTGTTAGCCAATAGTTATACAAAGGGTCCTGCCATACGGCGGGACCCTTTACTTTTATACCTACCTATGAAAAAAGGCTCCCCTCCTGCAAAGGAGGGGAATGAATGTCCCGACGTTTACAGTCGGGACAGAAAGGGGAGGTGGGTGAGTATAACTTAATACAGTCTAATTAGTATAATAGACATGGCAACCGTAGAACGTTTTTTGAATTACCTGGAGTTTGAAAAGAGGTTTTCAAAGCATACGGTGCTGTCGTACAAGAAAGATTTAGAGCAGTTTAGCTCATTCCTTAAAAATCAGTTCGAGCTTTTAGAAATGGAACATGCCACAGCCCCTATGGTGCGTAGCTGGCAGGTGCATTTAAAAGAAGCCGGTGCCGAGGCCCGCACCATGAACCGTAAACTAAGCTGCTTACGGTCGTTTTACAAGTTTTGTATGCGTAACGGGCTGGTTCCCCAAAGCCCATTGTATAATATTAAAGCCGTTAAAACCCCAAAACGCCTCCCTACGTTTGTAGAGGGTGGCAAGATGGATAAGCTGCTTGATGGCGATTTTCAATTAAAGGGCGAGGGTGAAAAAGGCTTTCCGCTCGGTTTTGAAGGGGTAAGGGATAAAGTGTTGTTAGATTTATTCTATTTTACCGGCATGCGGGTATCTGAACTGGTTGGCTTAAAACAAGGCTCGTTCGATGCCGGGGCGCAAACCATAAAGGTGCTTGGTAAACGTAGCAAAGAGCGTATTATTCCACTGGCGCCTGAGATGGTAGATTTATTGAGCAAGTATCTGACAGAGCTTGGTCAGCAGGAGTTTCAAAAATCAGATTCGGTATTGTTTTATACCGATAAAGGCGAGCCTGCTACCCGCCAGTATATCTACAAGCTGGTAAACAAATACCTGGGGGCCGTTACTACCCTTAAAAAGAAAAGTCCCCACGTGTTGCGGCACACCTTTGCCACCCACATGCTGAATAACGACGCCCCTATCAACGATATTAAGGAGATTCTTGGCCATGCCAGCCTGGCTGCGACACAGGTGTACACCCACAATACTATAGAAAAGCTGAAAGAGGTATACCGCAAAGCCAACCTCAGGGGTAATTCTTAAAAGATCTCCCTCTAAAAGGGAGTACCCCGACTGTTAACGTCGGGGGGAGGGAGTTTTATTACCTTTGCTCCATTGCAACCCGATAGCTACATAACAATTGCGTCTCAGGCCGAAGGCCTCTTTAAAGACAGGGGCAGCAAATTTCTTGCCTTTGCCATTCCATGCCATACAGAGGAAAAGGCAAAACAACTGGTGGCAGGGTTTAGAGAAGAGCACCCATCGGCAGTGCATCATTGCTATGCTTATCGCTTGGGCGCCGATGGTAAAAACCAGCGTTTTAGCGACGATGGTGAGCCGGGAGGTACTGCGGGGCGGCCCATTATGGGTACAATCTTATCGGCCAACCTTACCAATATTATAATAGTAGTGGTGCGTTATTACGGTGGCACTCCGCTGGGTGTCCCCGGCTTGATTAATGCATACAAAACCGCTGCTGTCGAAGCTTTGGCTGCTGCTACTATTATCGAAAAGCAGGTTGAAGAGGCTTATACGGTTACCTTTGGCTATGCTTTGCAGGGCGATGTAATGAAGATTTTAAAGGTAAAAGGCATAAATCTGCTTTATTTGCACATGGAAGAGGTTTGCAAAGCCGGCATATCTTTACCCAAAGCCCAAGCGGGTGGGGTAGTAGAAAGATTAACTAATATTGAGGGAGTAGCAATTAATCCCATAACTGATAACTTATAACTTATAACCGATAACTATGAGCATTGATACAGGACTATTGAAAACGCTTTGCGAATTAAGGGCGCCATCGGGCAACGAAGGGCCACTAAAGCAGTTTATTATCGACTATGTTAAGCAAAATCAATCTCAGTGGGCTGTTCAGCCTGAGATTATAGAAGGCAACTTTATAGGCGATGCTGTTATCTTGAAGTTTGGAAAACCGCGTACTGCTGTGTTTGCTCATATGGACAGCATTGGATTTACCGTGCGTTATAACAACGGGCTGGTTAAAATTGGCGGGCCGCGAACCGAGAATGGTTTTGTATTGGTAGGGGCTGATAGCAAAGGAGAAATTGAAGCAGTATTAGAATACGACCACGAAAACAACTTTTTAAGCTGCACCTATGAGAGGGACATAGACCGTGGCACAGAGCTTACTTTTAAACCCGATTTCAGGGAAACCGAGAATTTTATCCAATGTTGCTACATGGATAACCGTTTGGGCTGCTATATAGCACTTAAGACTGCCGAAACCCTTACCGATGGGCTTATCTGCTTTACCTGTTACGAAGAGAGTGGGGGAGGCAATGCCGGTGTGGTAGGCAAGTATATATACGAGCAACACGGCGTTATGCAAGCCTTGATATCTGACATTACCTGGAAAACCGAAGGAGTGGAGCATGGCAAAGGCGTGGCACTTTCCATCCGCGACTCAGGTATTCCCCGCAGGGCTTTCTATGAGAAGATACTGGGAATGGCCAAAGAAAGCGGCATTGCATTCCAACTGGAAGTGGAGGGAGCCGGTGGCAGCGATGGTACCGAACTTCAAAAATCGCCCTATCCTTTCGATTGGTTGTTTATTGGTGCCCCCGAAGATTTTGTGCATACACCCAACGAAAAGGTGCATAAAGACGACATTTATTC
>JBIPNX010000174.1:0-5332 GCA_044378145.1 Flavobacteriales bacterium
CAATACCATGCTTTTTGATGCCAAAATAGAAGGCCCTGTGGCTGTTATTATGGGCTCTGAAGAAGATGGCATATCTGAACAACTACTTAAAATAGCCGACCATAAAGTTAAGATACCGATGGTGGGCGATATAGGCTCGTTAAACGTATCGGTGGCTATGGGTGTCGTTTGCTACGAAGTAGTGAGGCAGCGCTCTTAATTAGCATTATCTTTATCCAATGCGTCCGTGGATTAAATATTCTCTTTTTGTAGTAGTTGGGCTTACGCTGGGCATTGTTATCCAACGCTATGGGTTAATCGGGAATTATTTAAAGCCACTGTTCAAACGCGCGCAACATGCAGCGCAGGGCGGTAATGCCGGTTTTCCTAAATTGTCTATCACCCTGAATGAAAAAGACTGGAATACCATTTTAGCGTATACTGATTCGGCCCGTATGCAGGGCATGATAGCCGATAAATTCAAAACAGAATTTGTTGCCAGGGCTACTTATTCCGATAGCAAAGACCAGGAATGTACAGTCCGCCTGAAAGGCGACTGGGCCGACCATGCTATGCGCGAGAAACCATCGCTGCGCGTTACCATGGGCGATAGTGCTTCTATTATGGGCATGCAACGCTTCTCGCTGCAACACCCACGCACCCGCAACTATGTGTACGAGTGGATTTACACTCAGGCCATGCTGGAAGAAGACATTCTTGCGCCGCGCTACACATTTGTAGAGTTAGAAGTAAACGGCAAAAGCTACGGCACCTATGCGTTTGAAGAGCATTTTGATAAAATACTGGTAGAGAATTTACATCGCCGCGAGGGGCCTATTGTTAAGTTTGACGAGAGCGCTTTGTGGCAGGAACGTGAGCGACATCCTAATATGAAGGGCGACCCAACAGGGCTACAAACCAGTGCTACGGCCCCTATCATGGCTTTCCGCGATGGGAAGATTTTAAAAGACAGCATGCTTACAGGCGAGTTTCTGGCTGCACGCACGTTACTGGAGGGTTTTAGGGATGGTAGGTATACTGCCGATAAGGTATTTGATACCACCCGCATGGCTACCTTTTTTGCCGTATGCGAATTGCTTGGCGCCCGCCACGGCAGCGGCCGCTGGCACAACCTGCGCTTTTACTACAACCCCATTACTGCTAAACTGGAACCCATTGCTTTTGATGGCGATGCAGGCAAAGAAATTACCGATGTATTTGGCATAGGCTCGCACCCTAAAGATTTGGATTTGTTTTACCAACGGTTGTTCGACGATAGCCTGTTTTACCGCTGCTATTTGCACCAGTTAGAAAGGGTATCTAAAAACAGTTATTTGGATAAATTTCTGGCTAAGAAAAAGCCTGAGTTGGATAAACTGCAAAAAGCCCTGGCCATTGAGTTTACCGATGCGGAGTATAGCGACAAACCCTTTTACCAGAATATGCGCACCATTTGCCTGGCTATCCACCCTGATAAATGTGTGAATGCGTATCTGAAGAAAAAATCAAAAGATAAAGTAACCATAGAATGGGCTGCGGTACAGCCATTAGGGGTAGAGGTAACAGGTTTACAGATAGGTAAGCAGGTGCTGAAACCCACGGCCAAACCGACGGCAAAAGGTATTTTACCGGGCTATCCTGCAACGTACCAAACAACAGAATTTAACCTGCCTGCCAACTATGTAGAGGATAAAAAAAACAAATACAAGCTGCTGTATAAAACAGCCATGGGCCAGGAGGGAAAGGACAAGGTATTGGGCTTTGAAAGGTTAAATGAAGATGCGGTGTTTTGCAACCCGGCTAAGGGGTTGTCCATTATCAAAAGGTTGCCATCGTCTGATGAGCCTAATTTACATTGGCGCGATTTAGCGCCTAATAAATATCATGGTTTTTGGATAATGGAGAGGCCGCTGCACCTTAAATTCAGCTACGGCTGGCATAACGCTACCTACCCCGATGGTTTTTTGGTGATATCAGACAGCACATCAACCATAACAGATTATAAGTTTGCCAACGTTATAGGCAAGGGTACAGATGCCAAAGGCCGCAATATTACCGGCTCGTTTACCTTTTACGGCGGCAAGGTTATTATCAAAGACTGCCTGTTCGAGAATATAACATCAGAAGACGCGCTTAACCTTATCCGTTGCGATTTTGTGTTGGAAAACTGCATCTTCCGTAACTGTAGTAGCGATGCAGTTGATGCCGATTTTTGCACAGGGAAAGTAATCAACTGCAAAGTAGAAAACTGCAAAAACGATGGCTTTGATATATCGGGCAGCAACGTAGAGTTTATTAACTGCACAGTTACTAATGCGGGCGATAAGGGAATATCAGTAGGCGAGGGGTCAACCGCCACCATAACAGGCTTTAAAGTAACGGGTGCCACCAGCGGAATAGGAATAAAAGACCTGTCGTATGCTAAAATCACCAACTCTACGTTAGTAAATTGTGGAACGGGACTAAATTTGTACCGTAAAAAGCCCGAATTTGGCTATGCAAAAGCTGATGCAAGCGGCATAAAGTTTGTAAACTGCACAAAACAATCTGCTACCGACAAGGGTTCGGTAGTTAATATAAGCAAATGAAAAAGTATATAAGTACCGGCATGCTGTTGCTGGTTTTTTTGGTAAGCAACGCGCAAAACACGTTTGTATCTGAACTTAACCAGAAAGCATTCTCGCCCGATTCGGTAATCTATCCATATAAAATATTTTTTGGCGGGCACCTTTACGGTAGCCAAGACGAAGCAGCCAAGCCATACCTGACTTTTTCGGCCTCATTCAATAAAATCAATAATGAAAAGGCGGCATTATTTTTCTCTTTGGGCGATGCTGTGCGTAAACCTGATTTGGCAACGTTTGATGTTTTCTCTGACCTAACATTGAAAATTGAGGCTCCTGTGTTTACCGCTATGGGTAACCACGAGTGGGGAGACCCTATTACATCGCAAATGTACCTGGGCTTTCCCTATTATATTATAGAGGCTCCCGGCTCGGCATTTATCATCCTTAACAGCGAAGATTGGGGCAATAAAGAGCAAAAAGCTTTTTGGGATAAGCAACTGAACGATTACATCAACAATGCAGCAGTAAACAATATCTTCATCCTTTCGCACAGGCTGATATGGGCAACGGGAAACCCAATGTTTGCCGATTTGGTTCAACTGACCAACAGTCCTGAAATGCATACCGGTGAGCCGCTTATCGACCTTAACAAGCTAAAACCACATTTAGATAAACAGTTCTACTTTATTTCGGGCGATGTTGGCCTTAGCGCCAAGCTTCCGTTTTTCTACCAGCGCGAGGGTAACTTAACCTTTGTGGCTACCGGCCTGGGCGATTTGCCTACCGATGCTGTTATTGAAGCTACCGTTTACAAGGATAAAGACGTTGAATTTAAGCCCTTGTATTTAGGTACCAACGAGCAAGCCCAACTGGCAGATTATAATATGACCAAAGTGGCGCAATTGGTGCGTAAAACTGAAACTATTAACACAGCTGCACAGTTAAACAACTCTACAACTACAAAGGCTTTTGTGTTAATTTTAACACTGGCTGCTTTTGGGGTTGGTCTGTATTTATTACTAGGAAAGAATGAGGTATAGTTACCATCTTAAAACATTGGTTTGTGCTTGTATGCTGCTTATTGCGGCAGTAGGCATGGCACAGCCTGTTATTATGGATGGTTCGTCGGCAACTGACACAATTGTTCCCCTACCCGGTGGTAAGGTAGAAGAACTGGCTGCCCACTATTACCTTAATGGAGAATACGACAAAGCAGCCGACCAGTACGAGAAGCTGTTTGATAAAACCCCCAACAAATACTATTACAACTTTTTGCTAAACTGCTACCTGCAGCTTAAAGACTTTAAGAAAAGCGAAAAGCTGGTAAACAAGCAGATAAAACGCTATCCTAATGAGCCCGGCTACCTGGTTGACCTTGGCTTTATTTACGATAAGGCAGGAGATGCCGACAAAGCCAAAAAGTATTGGGAGAACCTTATTAAAACTAATAAAACCACTAACCAGAACTATTACGTTGATTTGGCTAATGCATTTATAAACCGCGAGCAGGTGACGTATGCTTTAGGTACCCTTAAGCAAGGCAGAGAAAACCTGAAAGGGTTTTACAATTTTAACTTAGAGCTGGCCACCCTGTACAAGGCACAAAATAACACCGCCGATATGTTTAAGGAGTACCTTGACTATTTGCGCGATTATCCCGAAAAAAGGCCCGATGTGCAAACTGAGATGCTGGATGTTATTGCCGATGATGCTGACGGAAGCAAAAGCAAGCAGCTAAAAGGCTTATTACTGGCTGAGATTACAAAACAGCCCGATAAAATTGTTTACCCTGAATTATTGATATGGCTGCACATGCAGCTAAAAGAGTTTGATGCCGCCATTGTGCAGGCCAAAGCACTTGATAAACGCTTTAGGGAAGATGGCTTTCGCCTGATGGAACTAGGCGATGTATGTGCTACTAACGATAATTACGATGCTGCTGCCCGTGCCTACCAGTATGTTGTAGATAAGGGCTCTACCGCACCTAACTATATACAGGCAAGGTTAAATATGCTGGATGTGCAGTATAAAAAGATAACCAATACCTATAGCTACACCCCGGCCGATTTAACCCAGCTGGAAACCAACTACAAGCAAGCCCTTACCGAACTGGGTAAGAACAACGGTACGTTGGATTTAATGCTGAACCTGGCACACCTGCAGGCATTCTATTTAAACAAGACCGACACAGCCGCAACGTTACTCGAAGAGGCTATTAAAATACCCACCTTCAGGGATAAGACCACCGCACAGTGTAAACTGGAGTTGGGTGATATAAGGTTGCTACAAGGCGATGTTTGGGAGGCCAGCTTGCTATACTCGCAGGTGGAGAAAGCCTATAAGAATGAGCCTATAGGGCAGGAGGCCAAGTTCCGTAACTCGCGCCTGTATTACTATAAAGGCGATTTTCAGTGGGCTAAGGCGCAGTTAGACGTGTTAAAGGCGGCTACGGCAAAGTTTATATCTAACGATGCAATGGATTTGTCGCTGTTTATATCGTCTAACATTGGTTCCGACTCGTTAACCACCCCGCTGGAGATGTTCTCCAGGGCCGATTTACTGTACTTCCAAAACCGTTTTGACGATTCGCAAAAGGTGCTGGATAGCATTGCCTTTGTTTTCCCCGATAACGACCTGGCCGACGATATTATCTACCGTAAAGCCAACATAGCGTATCGTACAGGCAACTTTGCCAAGGCTGCCGACTTTTACAACGAGGTGGTAACCAAGTACTCCGAAGAGCTGTTGGGCGACGACTCGCTGTTTAAGCTTGCATCTATTTACCA
>JBIPNX010000175.1:0-5321 GCA_044378145.1 Flavobacteriales bacterium
TAGTCTTTTACCAGCGCCAGCATCTCGTCGTACGATGCAGAAGCCTCAATGGCTTTAACATCAATACGGGGGCGCATAACCTGGGTAACATCAGTATTGCCAAAGTTTACAATGCCGCGTAAAATATTGTTTTCTTCCTGGTCAAGGCTGTCTTCGTTGGTAAGCTCCAGGGCTTGCGAAAGCTGGTCTACCGATAGGCTGGTGTTTTGTTTTACCCTTTTATCTAAAAAGCCGGTACCCTTAACCATTACATAGCTAAGCGGATGAAAAATAGTCTCGAGCCACGACAAGGGGCGGGCGAAAATACGGGCCGTTTTAAGTGGGTTTTGTGTGGCGTACACCTTAGGCATTACCTCGCCCAGTAACAAGATGATAAAGGTTACCACAATTACCTGTATAACAAGCTTTACTGTTTCGTTATGAAACTCAAACGTTTGTTCTATGAAGATGGTAGATAAAACCGCTATACCAACGTTTACAATGTTGTTGCCAATAAGAATGGTTGCTAATAGCTTTTTAGGGCGTTCAAGCAGCTCTTTAATAAGGGTAGAGGTGCTGCTGTCATCATTCTCCAACTCATCATTATCGGCAGGGCCTAACGAGAAAAAAGCGTTTTCTGATGCGGAGAAAAATGCCGAACCAAAAAGCAAAAGCAACATGATAATTCCTATGATAATTACGCCATAAGAAAAGGGCTTTGCCGATATTTGCAGGACTACCGCAAACAAGGCCTGGTAGGGATCTTCGGGTCTTATACTTATACTACTGTCTTCCAAAATTTAGCTATTGTACCTAAACAAAGATATACAAAATCTTAAGGGGTAAAACGTAAAACAAAAAAGCTTATCAAACAATTAATGTTAGATAAGCTTTTGTACTGCTGATTATCAATAGGTTAGAGCGGAAGGTCGTCGCTTGGGCCTTCTATCGGCGGAACGGTTTCTGTAGTAGAGGTTCCGGCGTTGAAAGCGGGCTCGCTTTGTGTGCCACCGCCCTGTTGGTCTTCGCGGCGTTGCAGGCCACCCAATAGGGTAATGTTATCCGCAATAATTTCGGTAGTGTAGCGCTTGTTGCCGTCGCGGTCTTCCCACGAGCGGGTACGTAGCTTACCCTCAATATATAGTTGCTTGCCTTTGCGTATGTATTTTTCTGCCAGTTCTGCCAGGCCGCGCCATAAAACAATGTTATGCCATTCGGTTTGCTCCATACGTTGCCCTTCGCGGTCGCGGTATGTTTCTGTAGTTGCTAACGGAAAGGTTGCTTTGCTGGTCCCGTTTTCCATGTGGCGGATTTCAGGATCTTTCCCAACGTTGCCAATTAAAATGACTTTATTAACTCCTGACATTTCGGTATAATTTTAATTCAATAATTAAGCCTGTTATGTATGATATGAAACAAACGTACGTGAAATTTATTAGCCTTGCAATATCAGCAAGGCAAAATTATAGCTGTATATACAATCAACTGTATATAAGTTGATTACAGTTTATCTAATAGTAGTTTTATGTTCTTTTTCGCTTTTTTGGCGGGCACACTGCCATGGGCGATGCTTTAAATCACCTCAGAAACAATTTTGGCAAACCTGTAACAATCGGCAAACGAGTTGTACAACGGCACAGGCGCTATGCGGATAACGTTGGGGTTGCGCCAGTCGGCTATGACACCATTGGCGGTTAGGGCATCAAATACCTCACGCCCCTTGTTATTAAACAGTAACGATAGCTGGCATCCACGCTCTGCAGGGTTACTTGGAGTGATTATTTCAAACGCATTAGTAGCGTTTACCTGTTCCAAGCAAAACTCAAGGTAGTTGGTAAGCTGTTTGCTTTTGGCAGTTAGTGCATCCATGCCTGCCTCTGCAAATATGGCTACCGATCCCCTGTGGGCCGCCATAGAAAAGATAGGTGCGTTGCTCAATTGCCAGCCTTCGGCGCTTTCTATCGGGTTAAAACCCGGCTCCATTTTAAAGCGGTTTTCTTTGTTATGGCCCCACCAGCCTGCCATACGCGGCAGGTTAGACTTATGGTGTTTCTCGTGTACAAAAGCCCCCGCCACACTGCCGGGTCCTGAGTTTAAATACTTGTAGCTGCACCAGCAGGCAAAGTCAACATTCCAGTTGTGGAGTTCTAAGGCTACGTTGCCGGCGGCATGCGCCAAATCGAAACCACAGTAAGCGCCCGTTTTGTGGGTAGCTTCGGTAATGGTTTTCATATCGTACAATTGGCCGTTGTAGTAGTTTACCCCTCCAATAATAACAACAGCCAACTCGTTAGCATGCTGGTTTATGGTGTCTATTATTTGTTGGGTAGCGGTGTAGTATCCATCAGAATAATCAATCTCTATAACCGCTTCTTTAGGGTCGAAACCATGCATCCGCGCCTGCGATTCAAACGCGTAGCTATCGCTTGGGAAGGGTTTTTTCTCGCAGATGATTTTAAACCGCTCTTTGGTAGGGCGGTAAAAGCTGGCCATAAGCAGGTGCAGGTTTACCGTAAGCTGGTTCATTACCACCACCTCGCTTGGCAAAGCGCCTACAATTTTGCTTATATCATTAGAAAAACGCTCGTGGTAGGGCATCCAATCGCCCGATGTGATGGTGGTGCCATCAGTTAATGTTTTTTGCCTTTTGGTAAAGTGGCCTTCTACTCCTAATTCAGCCCAAACATCCAGTTCGGCCTGTATATATTCCCCTAAATTTTTAGGTTGAAGCCCTAATGAATTCCCACAAAAATAAACCGCATCGTGGCCGTTGTGTTTTGGGATAATAAACTTATTGCGAAAGCCTTTCAAGGCATCCTGCTTATCAAGTTCGTGAGCAAAATCTTCTGTAAAACTATAGGTCATCTTATTATAAGGTTCTAGGTTCTAGCTTCTAGGTGCTGATTTTGCTATAACCTAACACCTAGCACCTAGCACCTATTTTGGGTATTCTATCCTTGCGTGGTACATATTGCCCAGCATTTTTTTAAATATGCGGCGGGCAACGTCAATATCTTTTAATGTTATGTCACTCTCGTTAAACTGCTCGTCCTCAATCATACGGTGGATAATGGTATCTACCAGGTTGTTTAACGATTCAGGGTCTTTTGATTTTAAGCTGCGCGATGCTGCTTCTACCGAATCGGCCATCATAAGCACTGCAGTTTCCTTACTAAACGGCTTAGGGCCGGGGTAGGAGAACAGTTCTAAATCAACCGCTCTGTCGGGGAATTTTTTGATGTACGAGTTGTAGAAATATTGCACCCGCGTTGTGCCGTGGTGCGTTTCTATAAAATCAATAATCTGCTGCGGAAGCCTGTTCTTTTTAGCCAGCTCTATGCCGCGCGCCACGTGGTTTACAATAATGTGCGCGCTTTGGTCAAACTCTATGCTATCGTGCGGGTTTACGCCCTCTACCTGGTTCTCTATAAAGTACAGCGGCATCTCCATTTTACCAATGTCGTGGTACAGGGCACCTGTGCGAACGAGTAACGATTCGCCGCCAATTTTATCAATAGCGGCCTCGGCAAGGTTGGCTACCTGCAGCGAGTGTTGGAAAGTGCCCGGGGCTTTTAATGCCAGCTCTTTCAGCAACGGACTGTTGGTGTCGGCTAGCTCTAACAAACGAACATCAGAAGTAAAGCCAAACAGCTTTTCAAAAATAAAAATAGAGGGGTAAGCAAATAACAATAACAAGCTGCTGCCCGCAAACCAAACGTAGGGTTTCAGGTACAGGTTGTCGAAGCTGCCCTCGTGGAGAATTTGTATGCCGGTATAACCCAACGCATACATACCGAATACCATAACGGCCGCAACAATAAGCTGTCCGCGTTTTTTAAGGCCAACAATACTAAACAGCGCTATAATACCCGCAGCTAATTGTAGGAATACAAACTCAAAGCTGTTGGGTATGATAAAGCCTACCACCAGCACCGTTATAAGGTGCGTGTACAGGGCGACTCGCGTATCGAAGAAGGCCCGGATGATAATGGTAACAATACAAAACGGCACGAGGTAAATGTTCAACTCGTCGAATTGGAGCACCACCCAACAGGTAAACACCATAAGTATAATGATGAAAAACAGGAAGCTGAAACGGGCATTGTCGCGCACCATCTCTTTGCGGAACAGCCATAAGAACAGTACCAACAGCATTAATGCCATGGATATAACCACAGCCTGCCCAATGCTTACAGCCCAGCTGCTGTAGCTGTCGCCATACTGCTTTTCGGTCTCCATCCGTAGCGATTCCAGCTTTTGGTACACCTCGTTATTTACAATATTGCCGCGGCGTACAATTACTTCGTCTTTGCTAACAAGGCCCTGGGTTATAGAAACATCGTCTTCCAACCCCGATTTATATTCAGTACTTAAATCGTTCTCGTAAAAAACATCGGGCTCAATTTGCTTGGTAATAATATCTACCACTTCCTGCGGCATATCGGGAAAACGGCGGGCTACCCATGCATTTAGGGAGTCTTTAACGGCGGTTATTTTTATAAAGGACGATAACGGCCTTTCGTCGGCATACTTGCCGTCTACAATGGTTATCTCGTAGTTACCACGTTTGCCTTTAAGCACTTCGCTTTCGCCGTAAATGCCATAGCGGTACAAATCGGTAATAAGGGCCAGGCCGGCCAAAAGGTTTTCTGATGTGTTTAGCACCAGTTTTTCTTTAGAGCGGCGCATTACCAGGCCGGTATCCTGCTCAACCCCCAGCTCTTTCCTGAATTTATCTTTTACCTTGTTGTGTACCCCTTTGCTTATGCTGAAAAAGGGCTTAAAGCCTTTGCGTATGCCTTCGTATTCGTTATCAAGCTCAATGCCTGATTTGTATATAGGAAAGCTAAAAGGGGCTTTTAAATCTTCGTATTGCCAGGGCTTATTCTTTTGGTACTCGTACTTAAACTTACGGCTGTTGGGGAACATCCATACCACCAGTATCACCGTTAGTATAAACACAAACGACTTAAACGTTATTGAGTTTGCCGAGCGTACGCTTTCTTTTATCCTGTCCATCCGTTAAGAGCCAAAAATACAATAAATAGTTCTCGGTTGTCAGTTCCCTGTTCCCAGTAATGAGTAGCCCATTGTCAGTAATTGATTAGCCTATGCGGCTAGCACTCTTGTGCGGAGGGCAATTACTTTTTCCTTGATGAAAAAGTAATCAAAAAATCAACGGCTGCATTTTTCAACGACCCGCTACGAGGGCGTTCGCTAAAATCTGTAAACTTGTCGCTGCGCGACTTCAAACAGAACAGATTTTCACGCTCACTTTCTCTGCGGGTCCCCGTTTCAAAACGCCATGCCGGTCGCTGTCCGTTGCCGGACATGGGTTAAAC
>JBIPNX010000176.1:0-5320 GCA_044378145.1 Flavobacteriales bacterium
TATACTGTTTTTAAATGCTTGCAACGTATTAGTCATAAGGGCTGCAATGGTCATAAGGCCAACGCCGCCCGGTACCGGGGTAATATAGCTGCTTTTTGGGGCAACCTCATCAAACGCAACATCACCTTTAAGGGCATACCCCTTTGGCGCATTCACGTCATCTATTCGTGTCAAACCAACGTCAATTATTACAACACCCTCTTTTACCATGTCGGCTTTTAAAAATTCGGGCTTGCCAAGTGCGGCTATAATAATGTCGGCCTGGCGGGTAATTTCGCTCAGGTTTTGGGTGCGGCTATGGCATACGGTTACGGTGCAGTTGCCGGGTTGCGCGTTGCGCTGCATAAGCAACGCGGCAGGCATACCCACAATGTTGCTGCGGCCTATAACCACGCAATGTTTACCGCTGGTATTTATGTTGTATTTATTTAACAATAGTACTATACCGTATGGTGTGGCGGGAACAAAGGTTGGCAAATTCAATGCCATTTTTCCGATACTGATGGGGTGGAAACCATCCACATCCTTTGCAGGATTTATGGTTTCAATTACCTTGTTCTCGTCTATATGCTTGGGCAGGGGAAGCTGCACCAATAGCCCATCAACACCGTCGTCAGTATTAATCTCTTTAATCTTATCTAAAAGCTCGGCTTCGGTAACGGTAGCTTCGTAGCGTATAAGGGTAGATTTAAAACCCAGTTGCCCGCAGGTTTTTATTTTAGATGCTACGTAGGTTTCGCTGGCGCCGTTATTGCCAACCAGTATGCAAACCAAATGGGGTGCACGGTGGCCCGCAGCAAGCAGTTGGTCAACTTCTGCCTTAATTTCTTCTTTTATTTGGGCTGATGCCCATTTGCCGTCTAGTAATGTCAATGGAATTGGGGGTATTGAGAGTGCAAATATAGCGGAAAAACATAGATTTTAAGGCTAAGTGTTATACATTTGAATTAATGATAATCTACCGCTTTTTATTTTACTATGCCTATTCATTTTATGAGCACTTTGATAAGGATACAGGTGAGGCTATGGCTATAGGCCTAATTTCTATAATGCAGGCAACCGTAATAATGAGTTTGTTTTTTATTACTAAGAAACTATTAAACCTAAATGTTCCTGTAATACCTAAATATGTTATAGTTGTATTAATGCTTGCTATAATTATTGCCAATGCACTATACTTATTGTACTTTGTAGGTAAACAAAAAATTATTGATGAAATTAGTCAATATAGCTTTAAGAAAAAGCAACTATTTGCCATGGCGGTATTAGCCCATTTATTATTATCTGTGTGTTTGCCTGTACTGGCATTTTATATGAAGTAAATGATAAACTGCCTTTCAATTTAAACCATAATGTAAATTTGATGTCTTACAGTTATGTAATAACTGTACATATTCATTAAAGATGAAAAAAACGTTACTTATCCTGTTGCCTCTTTTGTTTATTCAATGTGCTTTCGCCCAAGTAGTTCAAACGCAATTTGGACCGATACAAGGCTCGCAAAATGGCGGTGTTGTGCAGTTTTTAGGTGTGCCATTTGCCAGTCCGCCCGTGAATGATTTACGCTGGAAAGCTCCCGAAGACCCAACACCTTGGGGTAGTACCTTAAATACAACTGCCTTTGCCCCGGCTTGCCCGCAAAAGTTATTTCAGCAGGGCGATACTACTTCTACTTTAATAGGTAACGAAGACTGCTTGTACCTGAACATTTGGACACCCCAGACAGGCGCAGGCAACCGTGCTGTTATGGTATTTATTCACGGTGGTGGTAACCAGCAAGGCAGCGCCAACGAGGTTAACGGAGGTGCCCAAATGTATTTTGGTAAAAACATGGCTGAGCGTGGCGATGTGGTAGTGGTAACCATTCAATACCGTTTGGGTGCACTAGGTTATATGGTACACCCCGGTTTGGAAGAAGAGAACAACAATTCCCTGTCGGGCAACTATGGCTCAATGGACCAGATTTTGGCCCTGCAGTGGGTAAAGAATAATATCTCAAACTTTGGCGGCGATACCACCAAGGTTATGATTTTTGGTGAAAGCGCCGGAGGTGTAAACGTAGGTAATTTACTAACCAGTCCGCTGGCTGCGGGCTTGTTCCAAAGGGCTTGCATACAAAGTGCTACACCTGCTTTAAGTAGCTATGCTAATTCTTTAAATAGAGGAATCCAGTTTGTAAACTCGTACTCGCTGGCTACAGGAAGCAACACACAAAAAATAGCCTATTTGCGCTCATTGCCCGCCGATTCTTTTACAATAAAATCAACCAGTCCGTTGCAGGGTGGGGTAGTGCAAATGAACTGGCAACCCACAGTTGATGGTTACGTATTTCCAGGAGCTCCTATCACCGTATTTCAATCGGGTACGTTTAACAAGGTGCCTTTAATGATTGGCTCTAACTCCGAAGAAATGAGCCTGTCTTCACCTCAAGTGGTAACACCAGGTATGGTAAACCTATTGGTGAGCACCATGGTGCCCGCGCCATATCAAGCACAGGTACTGGCGTTGTACCCTCCGGGTACTACCAATGCAGAGGCAAGGCAATCTTACGTAGGAATATTAAGCGATATGCAATTTACCGTTAACACCCGCCGCACAGCAGAGTGTGTAAGCAACAACCAGCTAGAACCGGTGTGGAGGTATTTCTATACCCACAAGCATACTATCGCGGCTTTGCAACCGTATGGCTCTTACCACGGTATGGAGTTGTTTTATGTTTTTAATAACTGGGAAAATGCCACACTGGGGCAGGGAGTATTATTTAAACCGGCTGACGATTCAACCCAAAATGTAATGCTTAGCTACTGGACTAATTTTGCCAAAACGGGTAACCCCAATGGCAACGGCTTAGTTACCTGGCCCGAGTTTTTTACGGGCGCTGATTGCTACCTTGAGATTAAAGCCACACCTAACGGCAGCCAATGCGGCATACGTACTGCCAAGTCTGATTTATGGGACGATGTAGTTGGCTTTCCCGGTTGTACGTCGTCTGCGATAGATGAAGATGCTGTAACTCCATTTACATTATATCCTAATCCTGCAAGTAATCAGGTTTCCATAAACTTTGATAATGCAGAGCCTGCTAACCTGCGGGTATTTGATATGAGTGGAAGGCAGGTTATATCACTAAATAAAATTAACAGTGGATATAATCTACCTACAGCTAGCTTAGCCAATGGTTTGTATCTGCTACAGGTAATTTCTGAGAAGGGCATTAGTACCCAAAAAATGGTTGTGCAGCATTAACAAAAAAGCCCCGATAATTCGAGGCTTTTCTAATAACTTATAACTGCTAACCGATAACTATTTCCTCATTCCCGGCATAGCACGCATCATGCGGGCCATAGCGTTTTTGTCGGTCATCATGCGCATCATTTTGCGGGTGTCTTCAAACTGTTTTAGCAGTTGGTTAACCTCTTGTATGGTGCTGCCGCTGCCTTTAGATATGCGTTGCTTGCGCTTGCCATCTATCAGGTCGGGGTTTTGGCGCTCTTGCGGGGTCATAGAGCGGATTATAGCTTCTATCCCTTTAAAGGCATCGTCATTAATATCAACATCTTTCAACGCCTTGCCAACACCCGGAATCATACCGACTAAGTCCTTCATATTACCCATCTTCTTAATTTGCTGAAGCTGGTTTAAAAAGTCCTCAAAGTTGAATTGGTTTTTGGCAATCTTCTTTTGCAGGCGGCGGGCCTCTTCGGCATCAAACTGCTCTTGCGCACGTTCTACCAGCGATACAATATCGCCCATGCCCAAAATACGGTCGGCCATACGTTCAGGGTAGAAAATGTCAATGCCTTCTACCTTTTCGCCCGTACCTATAAATTTAATTGGCTTATTTACAACAGAGCGAATGGTTAACGCAGCACCACCGCGGGTATCACCGTCCAGTTTGGTAAGTACCACACCGTCGTAGTCTATCACATCATTAAAAGCAAGGGCTGTGTTAACAGCATCCTGGCCGGTCATAGAGTCTACAACAAACAGTGTTTCTGTCGGGTTAATGGCTGCTTTGATAGCACGAATCTCGGCCATCATCAGCTCGTCAATAGCCAAACGGCCTGCCGTATCCACTACCACTATGTTTTTGCCGGTTTCGCGGGCGTGGGCAACGCCACGTTTTGCAATGGCAACGGCATCGGTAACACCTTCTTCAGAATATACTTCAACGCCAATTTGCTCGCCTAATACCTTAAGCTGGTTTACGGCCGCGGGGCGGTAAACGTCGCAGGCAACAAGAAGCACCTGGCGGCCTTTCTTTTTAAATAAGTTACCCAGCTTGCCGGTAAAGGTTGTTTTACCCGAACCCTGCAAACCCGACATTAATATAATTGCCGGAGAGCCTTTAATGTTAACCTCTACACTGCTGCCACCCATAAGCTGGGCAAGCTCGTCGTGAACGATTTTAACCATTAACTGGCTTGGCTGTAACGATGTTAATACGTTAGCACCCAGGGCTTTTTCCTTAACCGTGTCGGTAAAGGTTTTAGCCACTTTAAAGTTAACGTCGGCATCCAGTAGCGCCTTGCGAACCTCTTTAAGAGTTTCGGCTACGTTTATCTCGGTAATCTGTCCCTGGCCCTTTAATACTTTAAACGCCCGGTCTAGCTTATCACTTAAATTTTCAAACATTGCTTTAAAAAATTGAGGTGCAAATATAGTAATAACTAGTCAGAGGTCAGTAGTCAGTAATCAGTTGTTGAAATGTGTCACTATGTCAGATAATTTTGCCCCTGTTTGCCAAAATAAACACTCAAAATCTGCCATATACCCCATGGCATAACCTTTGACTATTGTTTGTTGTTTAGTAAAAAGAATAACAACTAACCTGAATAAGTAAAACATTAGAACAATGGGAAAAATTATTGGAATTGACTTAGGTACTACCAACTCGTGTGTTGCAGTAATGGAGGGGAACGAGCCTGTGGTTATACCTAATAGCGAGGGTAAACGTACTACCCCGTCAATTGTAGCATTTATTGACAAAGGCGAGCGTAAAGTGGGCGACCCTGCCAAACGCCAGGCCATTACCAACCCTAAAAAAACTATCGCTTCTATTAAGCGTTTTATGGGCCACACCTTTAGCGAAGTATCGGACGAGCATGTTCCTTACGAGCTTGTAAAAGGCGATAACAACACCCCACGCGTTAAGATAGACGACCGCATGTACACCCCGCAGGAAATCTCGGCTATGGTGCTTCAGAAAATGAAGAAAACCGCCGAAGATTATCTTGGCCACGAGGTTACAGAAGCCGTTATTACCGTACCTGCATACTTTAACGATGCCCAACGCCAAGCCACCAAAGAGGCAGGCGAA
>JBIPNX010000177.1:0-5314 GCA_044378145.1 Flavobacteriales bacterium
TTTAATAGCAAGTACAGTATATAGGCAAAAAAATATACTGCAATCTGTCTGGTTTATGTTTTTGCACCAAATAAGCACCATGAAAACAACCAACTACTTACTATTGATTCCTGTTGTACTGTTTGTAATTTCGTGCGGGCAAAGCTCCAGCGAAGAAGCCGCCAAAAGCAGCAAAAATACTGGGACAGTGTAGATGCAGCTACGGGAGTAAAAGCCATAACGTGGCAGGATATCACTCCTGAAAATGACAATAAACAGGTAACCATAAGTGGCTATTTAAAGCTACCCGGAGCCATGAATACAACCGGCGCAACAATAGATGCCAATTTATTTGAAAAGCCCGGACAAACCAATGGTTTTCATATTGTAGCTACATTACCTGAAGGGACAGAAAATAACACTGTTGCCAAGCTGGAAGACAACTATAAAACCGAAGATTTTAAAATTAAAACCGATATGGGCGAAGTAATTCCGGGCGAAGGTGCGTATGTAAAAATTACCGGAGTATTAGGGTCTAAAAATACCGCTTCGGGTATAGCGACCCTGTTTAATGTTAAGAAGATAGAGAAGCAATAGTTTATTGTATACTTAAAGAAAAGGGCGGTATTAACCGCCCTTTTTTATTTACATATTTACTTCTTCTTAAAGAATTTCTTCTTAGGGGCATCGGCCTGGGCGGCAATAAGGGCCTGACACTCTTCTAATGTTAAAGAAGCAGCATCCTTTTCCTTCGGAATTTTATAATTCTCTTTACCAACGGCAATGTATGGGCCCCAGCGGCCGTTAAGTACCTGCACATCGGGTGCTTCGGCAAAGGTTTTAATTACCTTCTCACGGTCGGCTTTGCGCTTGGCTTCTATAATTTCTATAGCACGCTCCTCAACAACGGTATATGGGTCGTCGGTTTTCGGTAACGAGTAAAATGCTTTGTTATGCTGAATGTAAGGGCCAAACTTACCAATGGCCACTTTCATATCCATATCCTCATACTGGCCAACTACACGCGGTAAGCGGAATAGTTCCATAGCCTCTTCAAAGGTTATGGTTTCTAAACGCTGGTCTTTGCGCAGGCTGGCATATTTAGGTTTTTCTTCGCCCTCGGCAGCGGTTGGGCCTATTTGCACAAACGGGCCATAGCGGCCTATGCGTACGCTCACAGGCAGACCTGTAGCGGGGTCGTCGCCCAACATACGCTCACCGGCAGGGCGCTCAGCAACCTCTGCTGTTTTCTCTACTTCTTTATGGAAAGGGTGGTAAAAATCTTTCAGCATTTTCTCCCACTTGGTATTGCCTTCAGCAATCTCGTCAAACTCCAGCTCTACCTTGGCGGTAAAGTTGTAGTCTAAAATTTCGCCAAAATATTGCACCAAAAAGTCGGTAACAACAGTACCAATATCAGTAGGGAATAGTTTATTCTTTTCAGCCCCTGTATTTTCCGTTTTAACCTCCTCTTTAACCTTGCCTTTGGCTAGAGTCAGCATACCATAGTCGCGGGGTTTGCCTTCGCGCTCTTCCTTAGCCACATATTCGCGGCGGATAATGGTAGAGATAGTTGGCGCGTAAGTAGACGGGCGGCCTATGCCCAGCTCCTCAAGTTTCTTAACCAGGCTCGCCTCGGTATAGCGTGGCGGGTGTTGGGTAAAACGCTCAGTAGCGGTAATGTTATCAAGGGTAAGCACTTCGCCTACTTTAATCGGTGGAAGCATTTTTTCATCTGCTTCAGCTTCGTTCTCATCATCGGTGCCTTCCATGTACACTTTAAGGAAACCGTCAAACTTCAATACTTCGCCTTGTGCGGTAAAGGTGCGTTTGTCGGTAGAGATGTTAATGGTGGCTGTGGTACGTTCCAGTTGCGCATCGGCCATTTGCGATGCCACGGTACGTTTCCAAATCAAGTCGTATAGCTTACGCTCGCTGCTGTCGCCGTCTACGGTATGGTTTTCCATATACGTAGGGCGAATGGCTTCGTGGGCCTCTTGCGCGCCTTTGCTTTTGGTAGCGAATTTGCGTGGCTCTGAATATTGCTTGCCGTAGCTTTTTGTAATCTCGTCTTTAGCGGCCTGCACTGCGGTTTCCGAAAGGTTTACAGAGTCGGTACGCATGTAGGTTATCTTTCCACTCTCGTACAGCTTTTGCGCTACCACCATGGTTTGCGATACCGAGAAGCCCAGCTTGCGCGATGCTTCTTGTTGCAAGGTAGAGGTGGTAAACGGTGCCGCCGGCGATTTTTTGGCTGGTTTAGTTTCCAGGTTGCCAATAGTAAAATTGGCGCCGTTGCATGTTTCTAAAAAGGCAAGCGCCTCTTTTTTGGTTTTAAAACGCTCAGGCAATTCAGCTTTAAGTACCGCTTTGCCATTAGATTGCTCTGTAGCAAACAAGGCTACCACACGGTAGGCCGACGAACTTTTAAAGTTATTTATCTCGCGCTCGCGCTCTACAATTAAACGCACGGCAACAGATTGTACACGGCCGGCAGATAATGATGGGCGTACCTTTTTCCAAAGGATAGGCGATATTTCAAAACCCACTAAGCGGTCCAGTATACGGCGCGCCTGTTGGGCATTAACTAAATTCAAATCAATATCGCGCGGGTTTTCAATGGCCGCTAAAATAGCGGGCTTGGTAATCTCATGAAAAACAATGCGGCGTGTATTCTTCTTGTCTAATTTCAGTGTTTCAAACAAGTGCCATGATATGGCTTCCCCCTCGCGGTCCTCATCGGATGCTAACCAAACCGTTTCGGCTGCCTTGGCTTCTTTCTTCAGTTCGGCTATTACTTTTACTTTATCCGGAGATACCTCGTATTTAGGGGCAAATTTGTTTTCAATATCAATCCCCATACCTTCCTTAACCAAATCGCGAACATGGCCGTAACTCGATTTTACTAAAAAGTCTTTCCCTAAAAAGCCCTCTATAGTCTTGGCTTTGGCAGGTGACTCGACAATTACTAAATTTTTAGCCATGTGTATTCTACTGGATAGAGATTATTCAAAATTAGCTGCAAGTATAAACATTGATTTCTATAATGTGTTTAACCGCCCGTTAAGTTATCAGCTAGATTATCCACCGTTTCAAGGGGTAAACCCGCTACAACTCCCTACAATGCTAATTAAAGGCGACAAAGATAATTTTTGCTGCCAATATGGCATAATTTTTTAACTTTGCAGTGTTGATACAGAAATCCGCCCCTCTTCTAAAATACGGAAGCGGGGTGTTTTATCTATCGGCAGCATGAATTTATGGAAACATTGAATAAAGTAATTGACGAGGCACGCCAGGGCGAGGCTGTGATGGTGGAACCTAAAGCGGGTAACGGTAAAAAGATTTTTTTAGAGAGCTACGGCTGCCAGATGAACTTCTCTGATAGCGAGATTGTGGCGTCTATTATGGTGGAAGATGGTTTTACTACCACCACAGACTATAAAGAGGCCGACCTGATATTGGTAAACACCTGTGCCATTCGCGACAACGCGGAGCAGCGTGTGCGTAAGCGCTTAACCGAATTTAAATCGGTAAAGAAAAAGAACAAGGATTTGGTTGTGGGTGTACTGGGCTGCATGGCCGAGCGCTTAAAATCTAAATTACTGGAAGAAGAGCAGCTGGTTGATATTGTTGTAGGCCCCGACGCTTACCGCGACCTGCCTAACCTGGTTAAGATTGTAGAAACAGGCCAAAAAGCCGTTAACGTTCTTCTTTCTAAAGAAGAGACGTATGCCGATATTACCCCTGTTCGCTTGGGCAACAATGGCATAACAGCTTTTATATCTATTACCCGCGGATGCGACAATATGTGCGCCTTTTGCGTAGTACCGTTTACCCGTGGACGTGAGCGCAGCCGCGACCCGGAAACTATTGTTTACGAAGCCCGCGACCTGTTTAACCTTGGCTATCGCGAAGTTACCCTGCTTGGTCAAAACGTAGACAGCTACCTGTGGACAGGCGGCGGCTTAAAAAAATACAACCCTACAGCCGAAGAGCTGGAAGGCTCTACCAGCTTTGCCCAGTTGATGGAGAAAGTTGCGCTGGTAGACCCTAAGCTACGTGTACGCTTTTCAACCTCTCACCCAAAAGATATGGGCGATGATGTGTTAAGGGTGATGGCTAAATACCCAAATATTTGCAACTACATTCACCTTCCGGTGCAAAGCGGTAACACCCGTTTGCTGGAAATGATGAACCGCGGCTATACCCGAGAGTGGTACATGGACCGTATAAACGCCATCCGCACCATAGTGCCCGATTGTGCTATTTCTACCGATGTTATTGCGGGCTTTTGCTCGGAGACTGAAGAAGAACATGCCGATACACTAAGCCTGATGGAATGGGTGCAGTACGATTTTGCTTACATGTTTATGTACAGCGAACGCCCTAAAACACTTGCTGAACGTAAGTTTAAAGACGATGTGCCCGAAGATGTTAAAGGCCGCCGCCTGACAGAGATTGTTGATTTGCAACAAAAAATGAGCCTTGCCAGCAACCAGAAAGACATTGGCAAAACTTTTGAGGTACTGGTAGAAAGTCTTTCTAAACGCTCTAAAGAGCATTTAAGCGGACGTAACAGCCAAAACAAGGTTATTATCTTCCCTAAAAAAGACTATAAGCCCGGCGACTATGTAATGGTTAAAGTACACGATTGTACGGCAGCCACCTTGTTGGGCGAGAATGTTGAATAACTAATTTGAGTAATATGAAAAGAGTAGTAAAAGCTTTATTTGTAGTAGTTCTAATGGTTCTGTTTGCAGGAGCCGCAAATGCGCAAATTGATTTTACAGGTACCTGGGTGCTAAAGCAGGTAGTTACAGACCCTGACAGCATGGTTAAGCCCGAAAACTCTAGAGACATGGTAATTACCAAAGTTACCGACGATTATTTCAGGGCGGCAATGGGCGACAACAGCCTGCTGTATAAGCGTATTAAAGAAAATACGTTGTACAGTAATTTTTCTCCAGACAGGGAAATAACCATTGTTTACAAGCCCGACAGTACCATAGAAATTACCGCAACAGTTACCAAAGACAGCGAAAACCACAACCACGACCATGTTGATGGGGAGGAACACGACCACGATCATGGCGATGAAGGGAAGCACCGCCCCGTTACGATGATTTGGGAACGGAAGAAAGAGAAATAGTGGCGCGGTTGGCGCACGTGGAGCAATCATTATATTTCAGGTGAGTGTAATAAATTCAACGCTCATCCGTCCTTCTAAAAGGACATATTAAAAGTTAAACCAATGACAGTTCAAGATATAAAACAGCGGTTTGGCATTTTGGGTAATTCGCCCATGCTAGACCGTGCTTTGGAAACAGCCTAC
>JBIPNX010000336.1:0-3306 GCA_044378145.1 Flavobacteriales bacterium
CTTAAAAATAGATAGAGGAGCTCTCCACCCAAAGAGCCGCAATTGGGCGAGGGTAAATAGCCCAGCATCCTTTTAAATAATACTGTCAGCCATTTTACGCTCTTGATATATAGCCACATTAATGGGGCAAAGAGCAATGCTATAAAAGTAAGCAGAGGGACTGTAACCGCAGCTAGGGTGGAGCTAAGTAGTATTATTAGTACAAATAAGCTAAACCGGGTAACAGCAGGGCCAAAACCTTGTTTATTAGGTTTAATATATTCATTTACAACAGTGTATGCCTTTGAAAATAAACCGGGTAATCCAAACCAATTCCATTTGGCAAACAGGTAAAAAAGCGATAGGATATTATCAGCCTCTTTAAATAACGGGGTACTGAATATTTTATGCTCTTTATTTACAGCTCGCTCTGAAGCCCTGTTGCGCTTTACAATGTCGCTTTCGTCGTAAGGGCTATAATTATTAAGGTCAGTTATATCAAGAGCCGAAAGGTAATCGTAGGCCTCTTTAATTTGAATAAACCGCCTGCCGGCTTCTATTTGCTGCTCGTACACTCTAAAGTTGTCAGGGTGCCATAGCTTGGCCTGCTCGCGATATGCCTTTTTTATACTTTCTGCAGTATAAGGCTTATCAAGCTCTAAAATGTATGTGGCTTGCAGTATTGTCAAAACAGTTGCCTAAATTAGCGCATACATTCATAACTATGCGTGCTACAAAGGTACAATTTATAGGCATTTTGGCCTTTATACTGTTTTCATTTAATGCTATTGCTCAGCAAGTTGCACAGGGTAAATACTATGTAAAAGGTAAGCCAACAAATTGCAGGTCTGGTTTTGCCACCCAAACAGCAGATTTTACACCCTATCTGAATGGAGGAATGGCTATCAGGATATCTAAAGATGAATTTTTGATAGATGCCCCTAATGTACCTGAGGATTCTTTTTATAAGTATATGAATCAGAATTTGAGGATACCCTTTATTAGTAAAGTCTATGCCAAAGGCAAATATATGGCTGCTGAAAAAAGCCGTATAGTAATTAAGATAAAAAGCACCGATTATGAGCAACGCTTGTTTGATATATGCAAAGAACTGGATTTATACCGTGTAGAGAAATCGCCACTAATGGCTAAGACCTATTTTGCTTACAGGTCTATGGAGATGGATGAAAATCATGAAGTACCTACCGATTGGAAAAAATTATTGGATTACGATTTTGTAGTTTATGCTGAGCCTGACATCCTATTCACCCCGGTAACACCTTCTGTAACTCCTGATGACCCTTTGTTCAGCCGCCAGTGGTCAATTGTAAATACAGGCAGTGCACAGCAGTTTAACGGAACCCCCGGTGCTGATATGCAGGTGGCCGATGCCTGGTCTTTTTCAGGCGGAAGTCCTGATATACATATTGGCGTTATGGATTCAGGCGTTGATACGCTGCATCCCGACCTTATGCCTAACCTGTTACCGGGCTTTGATGCTAATAGCGACAGTGTTGATACCAAAGGCTACCCAACCCCCAATTTTGACGAAGATGGCCACGGTACCTGCTGTGCAGGTATTTGCGCAGCTGTTATGAATAACAGCGAAGGTATTGCCGGCGTAGCCCCTTTCTGTAAAATAGTGCCTATCCGCATGTTCTATTATTTGAATTTTGGCGGACAGACTATCCCTTTATCATCTAGCGTTGATGCTGCAAGCGGCATTAGTTGGGCATGGCAAAACGAGGTTGATATATTAAGCAACTCATGGGGTGTTCCCGATAGCCTTATCCCGTTTCTTGGCGACCCGCAAGTGGTAGTTGATGCCGGCAATGAAGCTATTGCCAATGGCCGCGATGGTAAAGGCATGTTGTTTTTATACTCCAGCGGTAATGATAATTCAACCACTATATTGCTACCTGCCCGCTACCCAGAGGTTATATCTGTAAACGCAACCAGCATGTGCGATGAGCGCAAAAGCCCGCAAAGCTGCGATAACGAAACCTGGTGGGGTGGTAACTACGGCGATAGCCTAGATATATCGGCCCCCGGTGTTAAAGTAGCCACTACCGATATGCTGGGCGCTAATGGTTTTGGAAGCGGTAGCTATTACTATACGTTTAATGGCACATCGGCAGCATGCCCTAATGCGGCAGGTGTTATGGGCCTTATCTTATCAATGAATCCTAACCTGCAACACTGGCAAGCAAGGTTTATATTAGAAAATACGGCTGAACGGGTTGGTGGATATGATTACTCTGCTACCAAATCGTCAGGCTCCTGGAGCTTTGAACTGGGCTACGGACGTGTAAATGCGTATAAGGCAATAGAAGCAACCCAATCTACCGTTGGCCTTACAGCTAATGAACCTAAGGACTTTACAGCCTTTGTTTATTATGGTACAGATGGAATGCCTTACCTGAACCTGAATGCCAACCAACCTTCTAATGTAACTGTTGCGCTTTACGATGTTATGGGCCGCTTTATAGACAATGTATATACAAGCTCTAATATTACCCAGTTAAGCAACTTGCCGTTAAATATTAATGCAGCAGGCATGTACCTTGTACGCGTATACGTAAATGGAAGCAGCTACGGAATTAAGGTTGTTAAGAAGTAAGCTTACGAAGCCTCGGTACCATCAACCCTGTAAACAGATTTTACACCTTCTACCTTTTTCAGTTTTTGGATAAGGCTGTTTAAGTGTTCGGTGCTATTTACAAATACCAGAATGTTTCCCTCAAAAATACCATCGTTACTATCAAAGCTGATAGAGCGCATGTTTAAGTGCTGCTCGTTAGATATAATACGGGTAATGTTGTTTACTATACCCACATCGTCAAACCCGGTAACCTTAAGAGCCGAAAGGAATGAAAGAGAATTCTTATCAATCCATTTAGCCTTAACTATACGGTAGGCATAATTACTCATTAAACTGATGGCATTAGGGCAGTTGGTCTTGTGTATTTTAATACCCTCGTTAATAGTAATAAAACCAAATACCTCATCGCCCGGAATAGGGTTGCAGCAAGGTGCAAGCTTATAATCTATCTTCTGAAGGTTCTCCCCAATAACAAGCATAGAGTCTTTACCGCGTAAAGACGTTACCATATCTTCAAACTTCTCCCTCTCTGCCGCTTTTTCTCTGCTAAACGGGTTACGCAGTAGGTTTAAGAAACGGTTGGTGGATGTTTCTTTTTTCTCCTCTAAGTGGTCGGGTATGGTTTTAAGGTCAATCTGGCCCACAGCAATATCGTAGAACAAATCAAGAACGCTGTGTACCTTATAGTTTTTAGCCAGGCGGTTTAGCAACTCGCCATCGGGCTT
>JBIPNX010000178.1:0-5265 GCA_044378145.1 Flavobacteriales bacterium
TTGACCTGCTACCGGAACCCAGGTAGGCATTCTGCGGTTTACATCGTGTATGGTTTTAATTCCGAACAGTTTTATTGTATCAAAACAAGGTACGCGCCCAACTTCCGATTCTGTAGAATACCTTGGTTGTTGTGCATATACACAAGTAAAAGACAGCAATAAAACAGCAATAAGAATAAACCTTGGAAACCTACGTGGCATGGAGTAACATATTTATGCCAAATATAGAAAAGAAAGGGCTTAAGCCTGTAGCCTACTTACGCAAAAGCGCAGCGCGCGTTAAAAAGTGGTTTACAATGTGCGAACCGGCAATAAACAAGGCCCCAAACGCATGTAACAAATAGCTATGGGCCAGGTTGGTAAAGGTGCCAAACGCTATCAACGAGAAGCCCATTATACAAATTACCAGCGCGGTTACTTTGCGGTGGTAGCTGAAATAACCACGGAATAACGAAATAGATGCTATGCCAAAACTGATGGCGATTATTATAGCTTCGAACAATGGGTTAGCCAGAAATGCAAGGCCTGTCATAGGCAACGATGCCAGTAACAACGGCATAAACGCGCAATGCAACGCACAGATAAACGAGGCTATAAAGCCGGCTGTGTCTAAGCGGGTAGATTGTTTGTATGAAGTTGTGGTATCCTGCATTTTTAGATTACTGAAACAAAAGTACAAATTATTTGCAACATTGTTGCAAATAGACCGTAAAATTTTTATAATTTTGTAGTGGAATGAAAAAGCATACCCATAGCAACGGCACAACATTACTGGAAAATCATAAGTTGCGCATTACCCCTATACGCCAACAGGTGCTGGGGTTATTTATGGGTAAACCTTATGCCCTTAGCCACTCTGATATTGAGCAAATTCTGGTGGGTGATTTTGACCGTGTTACCATATACCGCACACTAACATCGTTTGTAGAGAAAGGATTGGTACATAAAATACCGGCTGAGAATGGAGTTGTGCGTTATGCTTTATGCAAAGATTCTTGTAGCGAGGAAGCGCACCACCATAGCCATGTGCATTTTAACTGCGCCAAATGCGGACAAACTTTTTGCTTAGAGAATATTAGTGTGCCTAACATAACCTTACCGCAAGGCTACTCGTTTACCGATATGAATTACCTGGCTACAGGTACTTGTAAAAATTGTAATAAGCAATAACATGAAAAAATTACTTTTTATACCTCTTATAACCTTAGCATTTGCATGCAACAGTAGCAGCAAGCCAACAGCCGAAGAAGACGCAAAAGCGAAAAAAGAAAGTGATTCTATTGCTAAGGCTGCCGACGACTTTTTGAATGATACCACCACAGCTACCGCAAAGGATAGCACTCCGGCTAAAGAGGAAGCTAAAAAATCTAAGTAATTATTTCTTTAAGCTGATACTTTTTACCCCATAGTATTTGGCCAAACTACGGTTATACCAATGGCCGGGCATTGCATCAATATCTACGTGCAAAATAGTGTTGGGCTTATACGATAAGGTCGAAAATTCTACGTCTTTGCCCTTATTTTCTTCCAATGTTTTATATCGCAGAACAACCTCCTGTTTATAGGTTTTAATATTGGCTAAATCGGTAACAGCATAGCGCAAGTTTGAGCGCAGGCCAATAAATACAAAAGTTACCACTACAATAGCCAATTTAACTTTGGGTTGTTGCCAACGCGGACTGAAATACGGTTTGTAATAAATAAACAAAGCCGGTATGTATAGTATACTAAAAGCGACAAAAGCATAGTTAACTATCCGTAACGGAAGAAAGTCAACACCCATAGACCAGTAATACGGGAACAACAACAAAGGCACTATACCCAACGAGCCGAAAAGCATATACTTGGCAAGCTTAGTAACGCCTTGTGATGGTTTATAATTTGGAGTTGCAATGGCTAAAACAAATACTATGAAAAGGGTAAATAAATTAAGCAGGAAGAATTCTATAATAATATCTGTTGATTTGACTATACTGGCAGCAATAGCAAACCCAAAATCATAAATCCGGGCATCGGTAAATAAATCAGCTACACCTTGGTGGCGGTGAATATTGCCCGGAGAAAACAGACTTATAGCTGAAGCCAATAAACCTGCACAAAGCATTGCATAGTAATACCGTGGTGGTTGTATTTTCTTTACCAAATGATAAGCAAGCCCTGTTAAAAATATAACCAGGAGAATAAAGCCTGCAGCTTCGCAAGTACCAGCAATAATTACAGGCAGCAAGCACATCAACCATTTGTCCCGTTTAGTATTATCTTCTTTCAGAAGTAAATATCCCCAGTAAAGTAGCCCTATTAAGCCAATGGTGTAGGAATAAGCAGAACTGTACCAATAGATTAATTCGCACACATTGGGCATAAGCAGCCACCAATACAGCAGCATAATTACAGCAATTAATGATGTATTTTCTGCAATACCAATACGCTTTGCCCCTTGCTTTAAAAATAGGTAGGCTGAATGATTAAACCCGATAAAAATTAGCACTACAAAAAGCCTATACAACAAGAAGCCATGGCTGTATAACGGATTGAAAAGTTTGGTTACGGCAATGGCAGTATAGCGTCCACTAAGGTGTGTATATCCCCAACCAAGAAACTCAGTAAACGAACGTGTTTGTGTATCGGCGAAAAATGCATAATCGTCGGATACAGGAAAGGTAAAAAATGCCAGGAAGAAAAAAGGCAGCAACACAACACATAGCAGCCCCAAAGGGAATTGCTTTGAATTAAGTATTTGCTGCCATTTCATGCAGGAAAAATACAAATTAAATAAGCGGTAAATTACTTACCACGGCGCAATACATCAACAGCCTTAATAAAGGCCTTGTCGTTTTTATGCAGGGTACGGTAAACAGCTTCGCTGCCTGCCACCGAGCGGCCAATAATGGCTTTCACGTTCTCTCTGATAAGCGAGGCAGAACGTTGCATTTGACCGGCATTAGCAGGCACACCTTTGCTTACACCGTAAGCCACAAGGTCGTTTAGCATAGCATCGTCAACCGTAAAACCATCGGCAAACATGCGTGCGTTAGGGAAGCGTGCCTTAAGCGATGCGCGGTTTTTATCTACGTAGTTCAATGCAAAATCGTTGATTAGGCCTTTGCCGTTAAGCGCAGTAAAGTACGGGGTAAAGCCTGCCGTGTCAAGCGGTACAAATATATCGGGCATAATGCCGCCACCGCCGTAAACTATCTTGCCTTTAGGGGTGTGGAATACATTCTTTTTATCCAGTTTAATACTGTCGATATTTTCTAACTCTCCACTATCAAAGCGTTTGTTTACCTCCTCGTAATAATCATCAACACCGCTAACAAATGGCTTTTGAATGCTGCGCCCTGTTGGTGTATAATAGCGCGCTATGGTTAAGCGTATAGCCGAGCCGTCTTTAAATTCCTGCTGGTGCTGCACCAGGCCTTTACCAAAAGTACGGCGGCCAATAATAGTTCCTCTGTCGTTATCCTGCACGGCGCCTGCTACAATCTCGCTGGCCGATGCAGAACCTTCGTCAACCAATATAACCAGCGGACTATTTTCAAAGCTGCCACGGTCGGTAGCGTAATCGTCAGAGCGGGGAGAGTTACGGCCTTCGGTGTATACTATCAGTTTACCCGAGCTTAAAAACTCATCGGCAATATCAATACAAATATTCAATAAGCCACCCGGGTTATCGCGCAAGTCGAAAATCAATTTCTTCATGCCTTGTTTTTTCAAGGTGTTGAAGGCATCCATAAACTCATCGTAGCTGGTTTCGGCAAAGCGGGTAAGGCGTATGTAGCCAATATCGCCATCAACCATATAAGCCGTTTCTATACTGTGGATAGGTATTTTACCACGTGTAATGGTAAACTCTAACGGCTTTTTATTACCTGAACGAATAATGCTTACACGCACCTTAGTGCCACGGTCGCCACGCAGTTTTTTAATAACATCGGTATTCTTAATTCCTATGGAGGCAACGTTTACGTTCTCAATCTTAACTATACGGTCGCCGGCACGTATGCCCACTTTTTCTGACGGCCCGCCGGGAATAGCTGCCACTACCAGGATAGTATCGCGCTGTATGTTAAACTCAACCCCAATACCTTCAAAGTTGCCTTCCATAGTCTCGTTAACCCCTTTTAAATCCTCAGCAGGAATATACGAAGAGTGCGGGTCTAAATGCGGAAGCATAAGAGAAAGGGCAAGCTCCGTAAGCCTTTTCTTGCTCACGGTATCAACATACTCATCGTGTATATAGTCAACAACGGTTTCAAACTTACCGCCGCCTCCCGAAGAGAATGCCCTTTGCGAAGGGGGTGCTAAATGGGTACCTAAGAAAATGCCTACTCCCAATACAGCCGCAAAGGCCAATGGCAGATAAATATAGGGCGAACGGTTTTTAATCATATTGCAAATATAACGGCATGCAGTATAAGCCCAAATTAAATATTAAGCCCATGCCTTTTAGACAGTTAAACTGCTAAAGCAAAGATATGTTTAAAAACTTGCCTATAGCCCCACTATAAAGGCAATAACCGCGGCAAAAAACATTACAATTACTATCATTATTCGTAACGTATAGAGTTTACAGGATTGCCCGTTGCGGTACGCAGGGCCTGAATACTGATGGTTGCAACGGCTACCAATGTGGTAATAAGTACCGCAGCAATAAATAAGAGTACCGATATATCGGTATGGTAGGCAAAGTCCATTAACCATTTGTTAATAGCCCAGTATGACAGTGGTATGGCTATAACGGATGCTACGCCAACCAATATTAAAAATTCTTTGTTCAGGAGGAAGAGGATACTGCTGACCGAAGCTCCTAATACCTTGCGTATGCCAATCTCGCGTGTGCGGCGGCGGGTAATAAAGTACGACAGGCCGTAAATACCCATGCACGACAGGATAATGGTTAGCACGGCAAAGTATATAAACACACGTAGCATTTTATTTTCGGCCTGGTATAGTTCGCGTATAGAATCGTCTAAGAAATAGTATTCAAACTCTTTGTTGGGAACAACCTGTTTCCACTTGGTTTTTATTTTGTCTATGCTTTGTTGTATGTCGCCATCTTGCAGGTTTATAAGCATGCTGCCCGATGCGAAACGGGTATCATTCATAAATATTACCAACGGCTCTATTGGCGAGTGTAACGATGCAAAGTGGAAGTCTTTTACAACGCCTATAACATGTATTTCAATATCACTAGTATCTCCGGGGAAAATAAACTTCTCTTTCAGTGGATCTGTCCAGCCCAGCATTTTTGCACAGGCTTCATTT
>JBIPNX010000179.1:0-5258 GCA_044378145.1 Flavobacteriales bacterium
TTATTACTGTACAAGACGGAGCTAACTGTACTACTACTCTTAACGTTACTATCACCCAGCCAAACGCTGCATTAAGCGTAGCCAACTCAACCCAAACTAACGTGCTTTGCTTTGGTAATAGCACAGGATCTGTAACTGTTGCCGGTGCAGGCGGAACTCCTACCTACCAATATAAAATTGGTAATGGCCCGTTACAAAGCAGTGGCACGTTTAGCGGCTTAGCAGCTGGCGCATACACCATTACTGTTCAGGATGCTAATGGTTGTACCTCTACAGTAGCTGTTACTATAACAGGCCCAAGTGCGGCGCTGGCAGGCTCTATTGTTTCGCAAAGCCCTGCTACTTGCGGTAGCAATAACGGCTCAGTAACAGTAACTGCAACAGGTGGAACTACTACTTATCAGTATAAAATAGACAATGGCCCGCTACAACCTACCGGCATATTTACCGGCTTAAGCGCAGGCGCACATACCGTTACTGTGCAAGATGCTAATGGTTGTACAACAACTGTTCAGGTAACTATTATAACCCCATCAACTGTTGTAGCTTCAATTAGCAACTTTGATGATGTAAGCTGCAACGGTGCCAGCGATGGTACTATTGATGTAACCGGAAGCGGTGGTACTCCTAACTATACCTACAGTTTAGATGGTACTAACTACCTAGGCAGCGGAAGCTTTACAGGCTTAGATGCAGGTAGCTACATTGCTTATGTAAAAGATAACAGCGGCTGTATTGATACTGTACAGGTAACACTAACAGAACCGGGTCCGGTAGTAGTTACTACAACCCCATCGGGCAGCACTACATTGTGCGAAGGCCAGCAACTTACCATTACAGTTAGCAGTCAGGGCACTACCGCTTGCCAGTGGTCTAACGGATCTACAGGAAGCAGCATTGTTGTTACCCAAGGCGGAACTTACACTGTAACATGCCAGGATGGTAACGGTTGTTCAGGTACGTCGGGAGATGTAGTTGTTACGATTTCTCCGTTACCAATAGCCAGCTTTAATAGCACGCAGATTGATAATTTCAATGTTGAATTTACCAGCGCATCTATTAATGGAACCAGTTATTTATGGACATTCCCTGGTGGCAATACCAGCACACAGGAAAACCCAACATTTAACTTCCCTGCCGAAGGTAACTACAACGTAACGCTTATTGTAACCAATGCTTGCGGTAGCGATACGTTAACCCAAATAATTGGAGTTGAGAAACTAACCGGCGTTGAAGAACTGGGAGTTTTATCATCATTTAACCTATACCCTAACCCTGCAAACGGGGCAGCTACCATTAAAATGGAAGCTGCAAAGCCTGTAAAAGCAAGGTTAAGCATAGTAACTGTTGATGGCCGTGTAATGTTTGGCGATAATATATCGTTCAACAATAACTTCTCTACAACCATTGATTTAAGTAAACTATCAGCAGGTATTTACATTGTAAACCTTGCAGCTGATGATATCTTCATCAACAGGAAATTAATTATTGAAAAGTAACAGTTGTTTTAATATTATGATGGGAATACCCTTTGGTGCAAACCAAGGGGTATTTTTTTGCTCTCACAAATTTGCTTCACATAGTTGAAAGGCTTAATTTTATTGGCATATAAGATTACCAATAGCCTATGAAGCACTTATACATATTTACCGTACTGTTAATTAGCGCATTCCAATTACACGCCCAAAATATTATTAATACCTCTGCAGGTACAGGTACAGCAGGGTATACAGGCGATGGCGCTGCTGCAACCGCAGCACTAATTAACTACCCCATTGGCCTATCGGCTGACAATAATGGCAACTATTACTTTGGCGATGTATTTAACCATGTGGTGCGCAAGGTTGATGCCAATGGCATTATTACAACTATAGCCGGCACAGGCGTTGATGGCTCTACCGGCGATGGCGGGCAGGCGACCGCGGCCAACCTTAGCTGGCCTGTAGATGTAGCTGTTGACGACGTAAACAACTTGTTGTATATATGTGATTATATGGCGCAGCATATCCGTAAGGTAGATTTGTCTACAGGCATTATTACCAATGTAGCCGGCAATGGCAACAATGGGTTTACCGGAGATGGTGGACAGGCTATAAATGCCAGCATGGCTATGCCTACAGAAATTAACTTAGACACCCAGGGCAACGTATATTTTACCGACCAGGCAAACGACAGGATTCGAAAGATTGATGTAACTACCGGCATAGTTACAACCATTGCAGGTAATGGTACAGCTGTAAATAGTGGCGATGGTGGCCCTGCATTATTAGCAGGCATAAACCACCCGTATGGAATAGCAATTGATGGTAATAACAATATATTTTTCTCGGCTTACTCTAACCATAGTGTACGCAGGATTGATGCTGTTACAGGCATTGTTACTACCGTAGCCGGTATAGGCTCATCAGGTTATTCGGGTGATGGCGGACCTGGCAATGCTGCGGCATTAAATTTCCCCGAGGGTATTTGTGTTGACTCCGTTGGCAACCTGTACATAGCAGAATTATATAACTACCGCATACGCAAGGTAGATATGGCAAACAATATTATATCAACCATAGCAGGGGTTGGCTCTAGTGTTTCCAGCGGTGATGGTGGCGACCCTTTACTAGCGGGTATGTTTTGCACCGCAGTTGATGTGCGTAAAGGCAAAATTTTTATTTCAGACCTAAACAACCGCGTGCGTGTAATAACAAATGGTAACCCACCTCCACCACCAATCAGCTTAGCAGCTGTTAGCCAAACCGATTCCGTTTGTTCTGATGATAATAATGGTACTGTTACTGTGCAGGGTTCGGGCGGTTTAACGCCTTATCAATATAAAATAGGTAACGGAGCTTACCAAAACAGCGGCACATTTACAGGTTTGAGCGCCGGCACCTATACCATTACTGTACAAGATGCTAATGGCACTACCACCAGCATACAGGTAACCATAAGCCCTATTCCTTTGCCTGTTGCAAGCTTTACTTACAGCCAGATTGATAACTACCACGTAAACTTTACCAGCACCTCTACCAACGCTACAACCTACCAGTGGTCGTTTTCTACCGGAGCTACCAGTACGCTGCAAAACCCAACAGATATTGATTTCTTTGTAGAAGGTACGTATAGCGCAACACTTATTGTAACTAACGATTGCGGGATTGATTCTATTACAATGCCGGTTATAGTAGAGAAATTATCGGGCATAGATGAGAACGATGCGTTGTCCTTATTCGGATTGTACCCCAACCCGGCCAATGGTTCTGCCACTATTAAACTGGAAGCTACCAAACCGGTAAAAGGTGCACTGAATATCTATACTATTGACGGGCGTTTAGCGTATACCGAAAACATTGCATTCAGTACCACCTACGCTAAAACTATTGACATGAGTGGTGTTGCATCAGGGGTTTACATAGTAAACGTGTTGGGTGAGAACATCAACCTGAATAAGAAACTTATAATTCAAAAATAACACACGGTCTTATTACAGCATAAAAGCCCAAGACAACCTTGGGCTTTTATGTTATTTTTCATTTTTAACTTTTCGTTTTTCGTTTAAGAAAGGTACTTTCCTACAATAGGTAACCTGCGGCCCTGGCCAAATGCCTTAGACGATACACGCAGTATTGGTGGTGTCTGGTGGCGCTTATACTCATTCATATTTACGAGCTTAAGCACACGTGCAACCAATGCCTCGTCAAAGCCCATAGCGATAAGCTCACGCGGCCCCTGGCGCTTTTCAATGTATTGGTACAATACCTTATCCAGTATATCGTAATCGGGTAATGAGTCGCTGTCTTTTTGGTTAGGGCGTAACTCCGCCGATGGGGCTTTGGTTATTATATTCTCGGGAATTACCTCGCCATCTTTATTAATGTAGCGGGCCAGTGCGTAAACCTGATTTTTATACAAATCGCCAATAACAGAAATACCTCCGCACATATCACCGTATAGTGTTCCATACCCCACAGCAGCCTCGCTTTTATTAGAAGTATTAAGCAGGATATACCCAAACTTATTTGACAGCGCCATCAGTATAACTGCACGGGTGCGGGCTTGCATATTCTCTTCGGCAATGCCAAAAGGCATACCTTCAAAATAAGGCCCAAGGGTATCTATAAACGCCTGGAAAGGTTCGTGTATAGGAATGATGTTACGATCAATACCTGTATTATCGCACAGTATAATAGAATCTTCAACCGAGTGCATACTGGAGAATTCTGAAGGCATCAACACACACAATACATTCTCAGTACCCAATGCACGTTGCGCCATAACAGCAACTACAGCAGAGTCTATACCACCCGACAAACCGAGTATGGCCTTTTTAAAGCCCAGCTTTTTGAAGTAATCCCTGATGCCACAAACAAGGGCATCGTGGATGAGTTCTGTTTCCGATTGTTTTAGTTCAAGCGTAGGTTCAGGGTATGTTGCTTCGGTATCAAAAACAGCAAAGTCTTCATCAAAAAAGGCCATGCGGCTGTTTACTTCGCCGTCAGCACCAACATAAACAGAGCCCCCATCAAAAATCAACTCAGTTTGGGCGCCTACGTGGTTTACATACAGCAACGGCAACTTATAGGTTGATGCATTTTTACGGAGAACCCTTTCGCGCTCGGCTGCATGCTCATAATCAAATGGCGAGGCGGCAATGTTTATCATCAAATCGGGTTGCTGTTTTGCCAGTTCCTGCATGGGGCTAATAACATACAGCTTATCGTGCTCGTCGATATCCCATAAGTCTTCGCAAACAGTAAGGGCAATTTTTTTGCCTTTAAACTCAATGCAGTTAAAAACGGTATTGGGTTCAAAGTAGCGGTACTCGTCAAAAATATCGTAGTTGGGTAGCAGGGCTTTATGCGCTACACCTATGGTTTTACCTCCGCTTAAAAAGTAAGCCGAGTTATGCAGATTTTTACCTTCTATTTTAGGGTTTACGCTGGGCGAGCCAACAATAATTCCAATATCAGCAGATAAGGCTTCAAGCCTTTTAACCGAGGCTTCGCAACGGGCAATAAAGTCTGAGAATTCAAGGAAATCGCGCGGAGGATAGCCGCACACTGCCAGTTCTGCAAAAACTATAAGGTCGGCGTTACCGGCTATTGCTTTAGCAACAGCGGCTTCCATTTTACTAAGGTTATCGTCGAAATTACCAATATGGTAATTTAATTGTGCCAGGGCTATGCGCATAGTATCAAATAAAAATCCCGAAACAAGTAGCTTGTTTCGGGATACAAAGTTAGTTTGAATACTGTTAAAACAATACGCCT
>JBIPNX010000180.1:0-5257 GCA_044378145.1 Flavobacteriales bacterium
AGTTAGAATTTCAAAGCTAATAAATAAGGCGCTAAATTGTTTACGAAAGTTTAATTCTTGGTTACTTTTGCAACAATTAAAACAAGATGAGCAACACACAGCAAATTATAGAGCAGGCCTGGGAAAACCGTGAATTATTAAAAAACGCGGAAACTGTTAATACCATCAACTTTGTAATAGAAGAACTGGATAAAGGCCGCTTGCGTGTTGCTGAGCCTGTTGCCGATGGCTGGCAGGTAAACGATTGGGTTAAGAAAGCGGTGATTATGTACTTCCCAATTCGCCAAATGGAGACTATTGAGGTAGGCATTTTTGAATTCCACGATAAAATGCGCCTTAAAACAGGTTATAAAGAACTTGGGGTGCGTGTTGTTCCGCATGCTGTTGCCCGTTACGGTGCATTTTTAGCTTCGGGGGTTATAATGATGCCAAGCTATGTAAACATTGGTGCGTATGTAGACAGTGGCACTATGGTTGATACCTGGGCTACTGTTGGCTCGTGCGCGCAGATTGGCAAAGATGTTCACTTAAGTGGAGGTGTTGGCATTGGTGGCGTATTAGAGCCCGTACAGGCAGCTCCTGTTATTATAGAAGATGGCTGCTTTGTTGGCTCACGCTGTATAGTGGTAGAAGGTGTTAGGGTAGGCAAGGAGGCCGTTTTAGGCGCCAATGTGGTACTAACCCAATCAACTAAGATTATTGATGTAACAGGCCCGGAGCCGGTTGAACATAAAATGTATGTACCGGAGCGTTCGGTTGTAATACCGGGTTCGTATACCAAGAAATTCCCGGCCGGTGAGTTCCAGGTGCCTTGCGCCCTGATTATTGGCCAGCGCAAAGAAAGCACTAATCTTAAAACATCGTTAAACGATGCATTAAGGGAATATTACGTAGCCGTTTAGCTAATTGAAAACGGAAAATTGAAAGTTTAAAATTATCTTTCAGTTTTCATCTTTCAACTTTCAGATAAGTATGTACGAACACAAGAAACAACCCTTAGCTCCTGTAGCGGTATTCAGAAAACGATTGCTGCGAAGCGGGGTGTATATGCTTTTCTTGCTTGGAGTTTCTTTGTTGATAGGTATATTAGGATATCGGTATACCTGCGGGTATTCATGGGTCGATTCTTTATTGAATGCCTCTATGATACTGGGCGGAATGGGCCCTATGAATCCTATTACCAACGATACGGGTAAAATCTTTGCGTCATTCTATGCAATATTTTGCGGCGTTACCTTGTTAACCTCTATAGGCGTTTTGTTTACCCCGGTGTTGCATCGTATATACCATAGTTTACATATTGACGATGTGGATGTTAGCGAGATGGATAAATAGAAAGAAGTACATTATTGAAGAAATTCCTCATCATACAAACAGCCTTTACAGGCGATGTGATATTGGCTACCTCGGTAGCTGAGAAGCTGCATTCCCGCTTTCCCGATACTGTTATCCATTTTGTATTACGCAAGGGCAATGAGGGTTTGTTAGCTAACCACCCATTTATTAGCAAGGTGTATGTATGGGATAAAAAGCAGGGCAAGTACAGCCAGTTGCTTAACATTGCCAAACAACTTAGGGTTGAGAAATACGATAGAGTAATCAACCTGCAACGTTTTGCATCATCAGGATTTCTTACAGCTTTATCAGGTGGAAAAGAGAAGGTAGGGTTTGATAAGAACCCGCTATCATTACTGTTTACCAAAAAGGTTAAACATGGGTTAGACGGCCGCCACGAGGTAGAACGGAATATTGAAACAGTTAGCGATATAACTGACAACCAACTGCAACGCCCTGTATTATACCCTACCCAAGCTGATTTTGATAAAGTAGTCGGATTGGTTACCAAGCCTTATGTGGTTTTTGCCCCGGCATCTGTATGGTTTACCAAGCAATTACCTGCAGCCCAATGGGTTAAACTAGGAAAGCAGTTAACTGGTAAATATTCTATTGCCTTTATTGGCGGACCTGGAGATGCTGATTTATGCAACGAAATACAGGCTGAAATAGGCAACGGGGTTAATCTGGCTGGCAAGCTGACCTATTTAGAGTCTGCAGCCCTTATTAAAGGCGCGGTAATGAACTATGTAAACGATTCGGCCCCCTTGCACATGGCATCGGCGGTTAATGCCCCCGTAACTGCTTTCTTTTGTTCTACCGTTCCTAAGTTTGGCTTTGGCCCGTTGTCCAACAATTCAAAGGTGGTTGAAATACGTGAAGACCTCTACTGCCGCCCCTGCGGTTTGCATGGATATAAGGCCTGCCCGCAAGGTCATTTCAGGTGTGCTTATGATATTGATATAACTGAAGCATTAGTTTAATGAGTAATAGTTATATAGTTGTTGGTCAGGGTTTAGCAGGAAGCATTTTTGCTTACGAGTTAATTAAGCAGGGCCATAACGTTAGCATTATAGACCGCGATAGCGGAGCGCGTTCTTCGAGAGTAGCTGCCGGTATATTTCAACCCTTGGTTTTTAAACGTACCACCCTTACGTGGAAGTCGGACGTGCTTTTTGACTTCCTTGAAGAGTATTACCCTGAGTTAGAAAAGGAGTTGGGTGGCAAATTCTATCACCCGATGCCATACCTGCGCTATTTTGCTTCTCAGGGCGAAAGGGAGAACTGGCTCAAGTTTATGGCTGATGATGAGTACAAAAGCTTCTTAGGTGAGGTGGTTGACGAGTCGCCCATTGCAGGAGTAACCTCTACTTTTGGGGTAGGCTTGGTTAAACGGTCGGGTTGGGTTAATACTAATTCGTTACTCGATTGTTTTGAAATATACTTTATTGAAAAAGAAATACTTATTGTAGATAAATTCGACTATAACTTAATACAATTCATTGGCGATAAAGTAGCCTACAAGCACCTTGTTGCCGATAAAATAATCTTTGCCGAGGGGTATGGAATTACCCAAAACCCTTACTTCAGCCACTTGCCATTAAAGGCTACCAAAGGACAGGTGTTAACAGTTGATGTGGATGGTTTAGCCGAGGATAACATCATCAACCGGAAAGTATTTGCCTTACCATTAGGCGATAAGCAGTTTAAGGTAGGGTCTACCTATGAATGGGAATGGGAGAATGAGGAGCCAACCCCCGAGCTTAGACTTGATTTGGAAGCAAAGCTTGCAAGCCTTGTTGATTTACCCTTTGAAGTAAAAGACCACCAAGCAGGTATAAGGCCCAGCGTACACGACCGCAGGCCATTAATCGGGCTTCATCCGGAGCACCCTCAATTAGCAGTTTTTAATGGAATGGGCAGCAAAGGGGTAATGATAGCCCCATACTTTGCAAAGGAGTTCGCTAGTTATTTAAATAATTCAAGTGAACTTGATAAAGAGATTGATATAAAGCGTTTTAATTAATTTAAAACAACGACTCAAACTCATCCAGAATAGGCAACTGGCCGTTAATTATCTTGTTCTTTGCCTCGTCAATAGTAAACCAAGCGGCACGGTCCGCTTCAGGGAACATTGCCATCTGTCCCGATTTTGGCGGCCACTCCAATTCAAACTCATTACTCTTAAAGTCAGCCAGGTCTACATTGCCTTCAACAGCCCAGGTATTAATTTCTTTGCCGCCCTTTAACTTAACTCGGGTCAGTTGCCTGGTGGGGCCGCTGGCAGTAAAGCCTGTTTCTTCTGTAAACTCGCGGTGGGCTGCATCAAGCAAATTTTCGCCGGGATTAATCAGGCCTTTGGGTATGGTCCAGGCACCTTCATCCTTTTTGGCAAAAAACGGCCCACCTAAATGCACCAGAAGCACTTCGGGGTAACCGGCGGTTTGTCGGTAAAGGAGTATTCCGGCGGCTACGGGCATAGTAAATTAACGATGAAAAGGTTGATGATGTTTAGAATCCACCCAAACAAACATACATAGCCACAATGCTAAGCAGGAAGTAAGGCACTAACGCAGTTGCTCCGGCATAATCCTTAGCAAAGCGTTGGCCTGTAAATAAGCAGATTAGGTTAACGGCAGAGATTGCCGCTCCCCAATGGGCCCAGTAAGCATCCCTGTATACCACAATTTGTATAATGCCCGCAATGCTAACAATAGCGCTGGCAAGCTCTAACAGGGTCACTGTGTAGAACATAAGGGGGACAATGTTTTTAAAAACGGATTTGCCAAAATGCTGGCGTAACCAACCCAGGTTACCCTCGCGGTCCATTACTTTATCTGCCCCTGATTGGATGTATAAAACAGCTATAAAAGCAGCACATAGCAGGCTGAAAAGAGGGAAATGTTTGATATGTTGTGGTAACTCGGTTTCTAACATAGCGAGGAGGGTTTTAATTGCAAAGCCAAATTTAGGCTAATTCGTTTGTTTGTCAAGGTTTACGTTTCAACATTAACCCTAAAAAGATTAACAAACTTTGTTGGGATTTACGTTTGTAAAATGTTGAAAAGTAATGTTGTTAATAACCCCCCGAAAGCCTTATTTTTGTGGTTTAAGATTATATTACCCTAATGAAAATTACTTACTACGGACATTCGTGTTTTGGGGCTGAGCTAAATGGCAAACATGTCCTGTTTGATCCATTTGTTACGGGCAATCCTTTAGCAAAGGATATTGTAGACATTAACACCATTCCGGCTGATTATATTTTAGTAAGCCATGGTCATGCCGACCATATTTGGGATGCAGAAGCTATAGCACGCCGTACAGGTGCTAAAATTGTTTGCAGTTGGGAGATTTATGAGTGGTTTGGTAAAAAAGGCCTGGAGAACAGCCACCCCATGAATACCGGTGGCGAATGGAACTTTGGCGACTTTACAGCTAAATGCACTGCGGCCCAACATAGCAGCGGTCTGCCCGATGGTACCTACGGAGGCAACCCAATGGGGTTTGTAGTATCAGGCCCTGAAGGTAAGTTTTACTACTCTGGCGATACGGCGCTTACTTACGATATGAAAATTGTAGGTGAATTTGAAAAGCCGGGCTTCGCTCTGCTGCCAATCGGTAGTAACTTTACCATGGGTATTGATGATGCAATTCGCGCAGCCCAATGGGCAGGGGTAAAAAAGGTGATAGGCCTGCACTACGATACCTTCGGGTACATTGTAGTAGACCATGCCGATGCTGTAAGCAGGTTTGCTGCTTCAGGAATTGAATTGATATTAATGGAAATTGGTAGTACGATAGAAATATAATTAGCTAATAAAGAGAGATATGGCAAAGATTATAGCAATAGCAAACCAAAAAGGAGGCGTAGGAAAAACTACCACAGCCATTAACCTGGCTGCCAGTTTAGCTGTGTTGG
>JBIPNX010000006.1:0-19141 GCA_044378145.1 Flavobacteriales bacterium
ATGCTACTATTGATGCTGCAAAAACAAGTGTTAGTGCAATACGGATATTGGTTTTCATACCCTCAAAGATAATTTAAAAATTAGTTCGGTTGCTTAAGACGCATCCCTCAGTACTCAAGGCTATTTCTCGCTCCAGCGGTAGCTGTCTTGCTTAAGGCCTGCAAGGTCTATAACACGGTCTACCACCGTAGCGGCTAACTCTTCAAAGCTTTGCGGCTTGCTGTAAAACGATGGTGATGCAGGGCAAATAATACCACCGGCTTCGGTAACCGTTTTCATGTTATTTATGTGGATAAGGTTGTAGGGCGTATCGCGCACCACCATAAGCAGGCGGCGGCGTTCTTTCAGCATTACATCGGCAGCACGGGTAACCAAATCGTCAGACACCCCTGCGGCTATCCTGCCCAATGTGCCCATAGAGCATGGGCAAATAATTAGCGCGCTATAGCTTGATGAACCAGATGCAAAGGGTGCGAAAAAGTCGGTCTTCTCAAAAAATTTAAACGAGGTTTTATCGTAGTCGGTGTTACCCAGCTCGTACTGCCAAACATCTTTGGCATTTTTGCTCATAACCACACCTACTTCCTCAATCTGGTCGCTAAGCTTTGCTAGCTTATCAAACAATACTTTGGCATATATAGAGCCGCTGGCTCCGGTAACGGCTATGGCTATTTTTTTCTTCATGGTAGTATAGGAACAAGCAAGGGCCTATTCTGTTGGCCTAAGGCCAAAATCGTAGCGCAGGTTAAGGCAAAGCAAGGTGTTATACTGCCCCGCATTTAAGCGGAAATCAACACTGCCCTGATGATCCCGCACCGGCAATACCGATTGCTGAAAACGGAAGTTTACCAGCCAGCCTTTGCCAACTTTATAGTTAATGCCCGCCAAAAAACCCACCTCGTATTTTTTAAATACCTGCGGTTGGTTAAGGTCGCCCAGTTCGCTTTTCTCGCTGTAGTTAATCAGGTAGCCAAATGTTGGGCCCACCTCAAACAAAAACTTGTTACCCCAGGGCATAAGGCGGTAAATTACAGGCACCTCAACATAGTTAAGGTTAAGGCTGTATTTGGTGTTATCGTCTTTTTTAGGGCCTTTGTAGCTGCCTTTGCCAATAAAGTTAATCTCAAACTGCAGCCAGTTTTTATTGTTGAAAGCGTAGTTGCCAAAAACGCCGGCAAAAGGGCCCGGTCGGTTAAAGCCCGAAAGGTTATCGCCCGATACCTGGCTGGTGGTAAAACCAAAGGCAATGCCGCCGCCAAAACGGCTTTGCGCACTAAGCGCAAGGCTTAGCATAAGGCCAAGGGTAACTAATAAAACTCTCATTAATACTTAGGGTATAATTTCCTTCTCTTCTACCTGAATTACCTCTTTGGAATTTGCATTGTACAGGTATGCTACAACATGGCAATGGGCATCATTCCAACCGGCGGGCAGGGTCATGCTAAAGTCGCCGCTAAAGGTATCGCCTTCTAACAGGTTTCCGCTACCAACGGCCGTGCCCCAGGTAGTATTCATGGCTCCACGGTATACATGGCGGTGGGTATAAAACTCAATATCGTTAGGGCTTAGTTCGTAATCTTTTTGCCAGCTTACAATGCTATCTTCAGTAACAACAACACATAGTTTATAGTTGCCGCTTAAGTCATTTAAAATTGATGTATTAACGGTAGTGTTAACCACACGGGTAGTAGCATTATAAGTATTAGAAATTACAATACGGGCATCGGGTTCTGCTGCAAGCATTTGCCCTACCAATGAGCCCCAGTTGCTGTAGCTTTGAATATAGCTTCCACCTTGTTGCGAGCGGTTTACCAATCCGTTAGGCAAACCCGCTGCGCTGTTGCCAAAAAACTGGTCAATATCATCGCCATCGGGCGTGCGGTAGTCTGTTAAAAATTTAGTGCCGGCGGTGTTAGGCTCTGCAAAAAAACCTGCATGTATGCCGTAGCTTACAATTCTATCCCCGTAAATATTATGAAGACTTTCAATGGTTTCGGCAGCACGTGGGCAGTTGCCACACTTTTGGCCGGTAAAGTCTTCTATCAAAACACGGCGCACTGCACCGGTATCGTTACCATTACCTGTTGGGTTTTCAGAGTATGGACCTTCAATTTTATCGCAGGCTGCAAACAAAAAAACAGCGGCTACAAATGGCAAAAACTTTTTCATTGCTTTAAAATCTAATCTCAAAGATAAGAAAATATCAAAAGCAATACGCGCCAACATTGTATTTGAGGGTTGTGTTATGGTATGTGTAATCCTAATATATTTGTCGAATGGGCTTGTTAAACTCTGTAGTAGCTTGGATAATGAAACAGCGCATCCACCAGATGGAGCTGTTTATGAAGTACCCGCACGATGTGCAGGCCGAATGGTTTAAAAAACTAATGGAGGCCGGGCGCGATACCGAGTGGGGCCAGCGTTACGATTACAAAAGCATTGCATCTGTTGAAGATTTTAAAAACCGCGTACCCGCTAGCAATTACGATGACATTCGCGATGATATAGAGCGTGTACGCCAGGGAGAACAGAATATTTTATGGCCTACTGATATTAAATGGTTTGCCAAAAGCAGCGGCACCACCGGCGACAAAAGCAAGTTTATACCCGTAAGCGCCGAAAGCCTTGCCGAATGCCACTTTAAGGGCGGTAAAGACATGCTATCCATCTACTGCAACAACTACCCCGAGACTAACATTTTTAGCGGCAAAGGCCTTACGTTGGGCGGCACGCATCAAATGGGCGAGTTTGAAAACTCTACCTACTACGGCGATTTATCGGCCATACTAATGGAGAACCTGCCGTTTTGGGTACACATTATCCGAACGCCCGATTTATCTATAGCCCTGATGGACGAATGGGAAAGCAAAATTGACGCTATTACCAAAGCCACAGTAAACGAAGATGTTACCAATTTGGCAGGTGTTCCCTCATGGACGTTAGTGCTACTGAAATACGTGCTGGAAACAACAGGCAAGAGCAATATTAACGAGGTGTGGCCCAACCTGGAGGTGTTCTTTCATGGAGGAATAAACTTTGCGCCCTACCGCGAGCAGTTTAAAAAGCTTATCCCATCAACCAATATGCATTACCTGGAAACCTATAATGCATCGGAAGGTTTTTTTGGAATACAGGATATATCAGACAAAAATGAGTTGCTTCTGATGCTTGACTATGGCGTATACTACGAGTTTATGCCAATGGAAGAAGTTACCAGCAACAACCCTAAAACATTGCAACTGGGCGAGGTACAACTCAATACCAACTACGCGCTTATTATCAGCACCAACGCAGGGCTGTGGCGCTACAAAATTGGCGATACCATTATGTTTACTTCTCTTAACCCCTACCGTATTAAAATTACGGGCCGCACCAAAAGCTTTATCAATGCCTTTGGCGAGGAACTGATGGTAGACAATGCCGACAAAGCCCTTGATATAGCCTGCAAAAAAACAGGGGCTATTTTACGCGAGTATACCGCCGCCCCGGTATTTATGGGCGACCATGGAAGCGGCGCGCACGAGTGGCTTATAGAGTTTGAAAAACACCCCGAAAATCCTGAATATTTTGGTGAGTGCCTTGATAATGCCTTAAAGGCTGTTAACTCTGATTACGAAGCCAAGCGTTATAAAGACATGGCCTTGAAAGACCCTATCGTCCGTGTAATGCCGGAGGGGACTTTTTACAACTGGCTTAAATTTAAAGGCAAGTTGGGAGGGCAGCACAAAGTGCCCCGCCTGAACAACGACCGCAAAATGCTGGAAGAGGTGCTGGCTTTAGTGAAAAACTAAAAGAGAAAAGTTAAAAATTAGATTTGATTATCAGCTACTTGCGTTTTTAAGTGGTTGTTTTCTTATTATGCTGTAACTTTTCGGTACGGTTATTCATCTTATGTACAAAATGCCTAAAAAGTGACCCGCGCTGAATACAATAAATGTGTAGATATGTATGCCGATGGCTTGTATCGTTTCGTGCTTAAAAATATGCGCGATGAAGACGATGCACACGACGTTGTACAAGACACTTTTGAAAAGGTTTGGGTTAAGGTGGATACCATACAGTATGAAAAGGCTAAGTCGTACATGTTTACAACGGCCTACCATACCATGATTGAAAAAATACGCCGCAACCGCAGTACCCAACTGGACGAGGCCGATTTAAGCAACCAAACCCACAATGGGCAATACACCGGTGCTAATGAAGCATTAAGCGAAGCCCTGCAACGCTTACCTGAAATACAACGCAGCGTACTTATGCTACGCGATTATGAAGGGTACGATTATGCCGCCATTGGCGAGATAACAGGGCTAAGCGAAAGCCAGGTGAAGGTTTACATCTTCAGGGCGCGTGTGTTTTTAAAAGAGTATTTAGTTAGTATAGATAACGTATTATAATGAACCGCATTAACCGCGATAATTACGAAGCTTTTTTGCTTGACATGGTTGAAGGCACCATTACCGCCGCCGACCGTGAGGAGTTGGTGCTGTTCCTTGCGCAAAACCCCGGCCTTGACGTTGACTTAGAAGGGTTGGAGTTTGCTACCCTTGACGAAGAGGGCATATCATTCCCCGATAAAGAAAATTTAAAAAAAACAGGCTTATCCCGTTTTGATGAATTAGCCGTTAAGCAAATTGAAGAAGGCCTAACCTCTGCTGAACAAAAAGAGCTTAATACGATAGTAGCATCAGATAAAATATACACTACACACCTAAACGCTTTTGAGCAAACTGTGTTAGTAGCCGATAGGTCTATTGTATTTAAAAACAAAGAAAGCTTAAAACACGGTGCTGTGGTTCGCCCGTTGTGGGCAAACGCGCTACGTGCCGCTGCCGCAGTGGCATTGCTGGTAGGTGGTGTTCTTGCCTTCCAACAATATGGCACTACCGAGCAAGATTCCTTTGCCAGGGTAATTGATACCAAAGGAAAAACCATTCCTGCTATTAAATATCAATCAACCAATACAAATAACATTGCATTGGCTAATAGCAATGTTCCCGAAAAGGTTGCAAAAAACGTTGTTCCTAAGAATAACAATGTAGTTATTCCTGATAACAACACAGTAGCAGAGTATACCAAAACAGAGCCTCTGTATTTAAACTCTGCACAGGCAATGGTTAATTTTGAGCCTACCAATTTAGATACCGACCAACCGGTTGCCTTTTACCTGGCAGTACCATACCTTGATATTCCGCAGGAGAAACCTACCCTGCTTAATAACATGCTTGCAAGCTTGCGTAAGCGTATTGATACCGGTGTTAAAGACGAAGAAATGGCCCACAGGCTTGATACCATAACCAAACGCGGACCGGAGCTTAGCGACCTTGCTTTTATAGGCAGCAAAGGGTTTGAAAAACTTACCGGTTTCAGGCCAAGTTTCCGCAAGTCGCAGAAAGATGATAACGAGGTTTCGGCATTTAGCATTGGCCGCTATACCATTGTTACAACCCGCCCCAAACGCGAAGAATAAAGATTTTTCAAAAAAAAGTTTACACAGGCTGTAACTTTTAAATACCCCAATCCATCTTACTATCAAACAAGACAATTAAAAAAGAAAACAACGCAACAATTAATACTATTTACTATGAAAGTTTCAGCCATATTTTTAGCAGCCGTTTTAAGTTTAGCGGGGATTAGCGCAAAGGCACAAAACGATACTTTGCCAAAGTCGAAAAAAGACACTACCAGCATTAATCTGGGCAATACTAAAATTACCATTATAGAAGATAAAACAGGCGACAATAAAAAGGTAACTGTTCTTTCTGACACTACCATTATTGTTAATTTAGACAGCATGCCCGATATGCCAAGCGAGCCTTCTAAACGCAAGAAAAAACCTGCAGGTGTTTGGGCCGGTGTTGAAATTGGTGTAAACACCCTTTTAAACGCAGAACGTAACTTCTCTTTAACCGGTGCCGATGCCCCTTACAGCCTTAACTACGGCAAATCTATAGCAGTAGGTATTAACCTGTACGAGTATAAAGTGCCGATTATAAAAAACAACTTTTACATGTCTACCGGCTTTGGTTTAGAGTTTAACAACTTCCGTTTTGACGATACCAGCGTAAAACTTGACCCCGATGCAAAACCCCTGGCTGTAACTTACGATACTACCCGCGACTACACTAAAAACAAACTGGCTACTGCTTACTTAAATGTACCCGTGTTGTTTACCGTTGCCGCTAACGATAAAAAAGGCAAAAACGCCTTCCACGTAAGCTTTGGTGCTATGGTAGGCTTTAAATACCGCACCCACCAAAAAATGGTTTATTTTGAAGATGGCGACAAGAAAAAACCAAAAGAGTTTGACAGCTTTAACACCAACCCTTTCCGCTTTACTGCTATGGCACGTATGGGCTACAAAAAGATTGGTGTATATGCCAACTACTCTATGAACTCTTTGTTCCAGAAAGACCAGGGACCTGAATTGTACCCCTTAACTATGGGAGTATCGTTCTTATTCTAACAAGAAAGCGAGTAATCAATATATAGGCAACAATGCCCACGGGGCGGTCAGCAATGGCCGCCTTTTGGGTTTTTATAACGCTTTAAATACGAAGAAATTTATGCGTTGAACAATGCCTCTGCAATAGTTAAATCCGCAGGTGTTGTAATTTTGATGTTGGCCCTGTCGCCCTCAATTAAATGGATGCGTTCTCCCATATCTTCTGCTACCGATGCATCATCGGTAAACACTTCGTTATACGGCGCTTCATACGCGCGTTTTAAGGTGCTTAACTTAAAGCATTGCGGGGTTTGTATAAGGCGCAGATGCTCGCGATTAAGTTGTTTGCTCACGGGGCCATTAATCTCACGCACTGTTTCGGCAGGCGCTACAGCGGGTATGGCGTTGCCGTGTTTCTCTGCAATGGTGTATGCTTCCTGAATTAAAATTGGATTTATCAATGGCCTTGCACCATCGTGCACACCCACAATACCATCATTAGAATCAATAGCATTTAAGCCGCTTTTAACCGAATGAAAACGTGTTGGGCCGCCCAGCGCAATGGTATGCGGAATAGTGAAATTATGTAACTCACAAAGGCCTTTCCATTCGCTTACATGCTTCTCGGGCAATACTAGTACAATATTTATGTTAGGATCAAACGCATGAAAACGTTCCATTGAATAAAAAACCACCGGCTTGCCGGCCAACTGCATAAACTGTTTCGGGGTATTGCTTTTCATGCGTGTACCCAACCCTCCGGCAACTATCACTACGTGGTTCATACCCGCCAAATTAAATAAAAAACCCCACTAATATAGCAGGGCTTTCAATATTTTTATCCCCCCTCTCTCTTGGGAGAGGGGGTTAGGGGGTGAGGCTACAAAATCAACATGGCATCGCCATAAGTAAAGAAGCGGTACTTCTCTTTAACGGCAACTTTGTAGGCTTCCATTAAAAAGTCGTGGCCTGCAAAGGCCGATACCAACATTACCAACACCGTTTGCGGCATATGGAAGTTAGTAATCATACAGTTTGCAACCTGGAAATCGTATGGTGGAAGAATGAATTTATTTGTCCAGCCTTTGTATGGTTTCAAGTGTCCATTGGTAGTAACCGATGTTTCAATAGCGCGCATGGTAGTAGTACCTACGGCACAAATACGCTTACGTTCGTCGCGCGCTTTGTTAACTATTTTAACAGCTGTTTCGTCAATTTCCATCTCCTCAGAGTCAACCTTGTGCTTGGTCAAATCTTCAACCTCAACTACGCGGAAAGTACCTAAGCCAACGTGCAGTGTAATCTCTGCAAAGTTTACGCCTTTAATTTCCAAACGCTTCATTAGCGTTTTGCTAAAGTGCATACCGGCAGTTGGTGCAGCAACAGCACCTTCGTGCTTGGCAAAAACTGTTTGGTAACGGTCGGCATCAGCAGCATCAGGCGTGCGTTTGATGAATTTAGGAATTGGGGTTTCGCCCAGTTCGTAAACGGTTTGCTTAAACTCTTCGTAGCTGCCATCAAACAAGAAACGCAGTGTACGGCCACGCGATGTGGTGTTATCTATAACCTCGGCCACCAACTCGTCGTTATCGCCAAAGTATAGTTTATTGCCAATACGTATTTTACGTGCAGGGTCTACTAAAACGTCCCAAAGGCGGCTTTCGCGGTTAAGCTCGCGAAGAAGGAATACTTCAATTTGTGCACCTGTTTTTTCTTTGTTGCCATATAAACGGGCAGGGAAAACGCGGGTGTTATTCACGATCATGCAATCACCATCTTCAAAATAGTCAAGAACGTCGCTGAATTTTTTGTGTTCTATTTTTTTTGTTTTACGGTCGATAACCATTAAACGGGCATCTTCACGGTTTTTTGCCGGACGCTCAGCTACCAATTCTGGCGGAACGCGAAACTTAAATTGAGATAATTTCATTAAGTATCTAAGTATTTGTAAAAATTAAAAGAGCGCGAATATACAACATGCATACCCCCTTTGTCAAGCGGAAGCGCTACAATGCCCGTTAACGTTGAAAAGAAAGTTTTATTGCCTTAAAAATTGAAGAAAAATCCCCCTCTAAGAGGGGGTGCCCGGAGGGCGGGGGAGTCTTTTTGCCTTATTACGGTTGGGTAAAAACACTATTTTTGCCCCGTATTTGGTAAAAAAACGAATGGCAAAAGCAAAAACAATAGCAGTTACAGGTGCACATGGGCAGTTAGGCACAGTTTTAAAAGAACTGGCAGATACCCTACCCGGCTTTACTTTTGTGTTTACCGATGTTGCCGACCTTGACATTACCAAACCGGTAGAGTTAAAGCATTTTTTTAACCTCCATGCTCCTAAGTACCTAATAAACTGCGCTGCCTACACCGCGGTAGACAAGGCCGAAAGCGAGCCCGCTACAGCACGCCTTATCAACGCCAAAGCGGTGGAGATGATGGCTACTGAGTGCAAGCTGCACAAGACCAAGTTCATCCAGATATCTACCGATTATGTGTTTGATGGCATTGCCAGCAACCCTTATGTAGAAAGTGATTTTACCAACCCATTGGGGATATACGGCCTTACCAAATGCGAGGGCGAAGAAGCATTAATGCTTTCGGGCTGCGATGGGTATGTGCTGCGCACTTCGTGGTTATACTCGGTACACGGGCATAATTTTTTAAAAACCATTTTGCGTTTAGCCAGTGAGCGCGATAGCCTCAACATCATATCTGACCAAGTAGGCACCCCTACCCTTGCCGACGATTTGGCAAAGGTTATTTTAGAATTAATCCGTGCTATAGACAGTAAAAAGAAAATAGCTACCGGCATTTACCATTACAGCAACGAGGGTGTTGCCAGCTGGTACGATTTTGCCCATGCCATTGTAGAACTATCGGGCAAAAAATGCAAGGTAAACCCCATACTTACCAAAGATTACCCAACCGCATCGGCAAGGCCTGCCTATAGTTTGCTAAACAAGGGGAAGATAAAAGCAGCGCTGGGAATTGAAATTCCACATTGGCGCGATAGCCTTAAACAGGCGGTTACCAAGTTGGTATAAGGCAAAAATTCGTTATTATTGCATGTTTTTCAAATAAAACATTTCTCATGAAAAGAATTAAATACTCTTTTGTAGCACTTGCCCTGTTGGCATTTACAAGCGTTGGTTTTGCACAAGATGCCGCTAAAGCCAAAGTAGAAAAACCTAAAAAAGAAAAAAAGGCAAAGCCTGCTAAAGACAGCGGCCCCGATATGGTTATCCACACCACACAAGGCGATATAACTGTTAAGCTATACGTAGAAAAAGTGCCTTGCACCGCAGGTAACTTTGTTGACCTTGCCGAGAAACATATTTTAGACAGCACCCTGTTTCACCGTGTTATACCTAACTTTATGATACAAGGCGGAGACCCTGTATCTAAAGGTGCAAAAGCAGGTGTACCATTAGGGGGTGGTGGCCCAGGATATACATTTGACGATGAGTTTGAACCATCGCTTAAGCACGATAAAAAAGGCCTTTTATCAATGGCAAACAGCGGCCCAAACACCAATGGTAGCCAGTTTTTTATTACTGCTGTTGCTACGCCTTGGCTAGATAACAAGCACTCCATTTTTGGCGAAGTTGTTGGCGGGTTAGATGTATTAGATAAAATCATCAACCAAAAGCGCAACCGCATGGACAGGCCCGATGTTGACCAGGTTTTGATATCTATTGACATTATAAAAGTTAAAAAATTGAAAAAACGTGTTGCGGCGGCTAAAAAAGCACAAGGCAAAACATGTCCTGTAAAGTCTTATACTGATAAGAAATAATTTTGCCCTTTTAGTGGCTTGTTGAATGATGAAAGAGAAGATTGACCAGTTATTGGCGGAGATTGATACCCTGACAGCGCAAACTGCTGAACAGGCTGAGGAATTACGCATTAAGTATTTATCAAAAAAGGGCTCGGTATCTGTATTATTTGATGATTTTAAGAGCGTAGCCCCCGAAGTAAAACGCGAGGTTGGCCAGCACCTTAACCAACTTAAAAACAAGGCTACCGAAAAAATAAATGCCCTTAAAGAGGCTGTTGAATCTACCGGTGGCACTGCTGTTACCGGCTTAGACCTTAGCAGGCCCGCCGACCCTATTAGCCCCGGCGCCCGCCACCCGTTGTCTATTATACTTAACCGTATATCGGAGATTTTCTCTCACATTGGTTTTACCGTTGAAGAAGGCCCTGAGATTGTAGACGACTGGCACAACTTTACCGCGCTTAACTTTGCCGAAGAACACCCTGCACGCGATATGCAGGATACCTTTTTTGTAGAGGGCGAAGAGAAAATGCTGCTGCGTACGCATACCTCTACCGTACAGGTAAAAATTATGCAAACACAAAAGCCACCCATCCGCGCTATTATGCCGGGCAGGGTGTACCGCAACGAGGCTATATCTGCCCGTGCACATTGCTTCTTCCACCAGGTGGAGGGTTTGTATATTGACGAAAATGTATCGTTTGCAGATCTTAAGCAAACGCTGTTATACTTTGCCAAAGAGATGTTTGGCGAGGAGACTAAAATCCGCTTACGCCCATCGTACTTCCCGTTTACCGAGCCTAGTGCTGAGATGGATATATCGTGTACCATTTGTGGTGGCAAAGGCTGTAACATTTGCAAATACAGCGGCTGGGTTGAGATTTTGGGCTGCGGCATGGTAGACCCTGCTGTGCTTGATAACTGCGACATCGACAGTAAAAAATACAGCGGCTTTGCCTTTGGTATGGGTGTGGAGCGTATTGCACAGCTTAAATTCCAGGTAAAAGATTTGCGCTTGTATTCGGAGAACGATGTACGCTTTTTAGGCCAGTTTAAAAGCGCTTTACTGTAACCCCTAACTCATGGCTATTACGTGGTTTGCTGCTGTTAAAGAGGTTTCGGGCCTTTTTAAAGATATAGGAGGCCTTGTAACCAAGAGCAACGCTACCAAAAAGCTATTGCTTAGCGAGGTTGAGCTTAACCTGAAACAGTTTCAAAACGCATATAAAACCAAGGCCACGTACGACCAGCTTATTGAAGTTTTATCTAACACCCGCATAACCAAAGCTCGCGAAGATGCTTTTATCTTCAGCACCATAAAAGCGGGTAAAATAAAAGAAAGCCATATTAAAGACCCACGCAACAAACGCTACGTTGGCGAAGATTGCGAGTGGCTCTTCATCAACATTGCAGATAAAATAGAAGAGCTGAAGGGCCTTAAAAAAATGAATGGCACACTGGAGGGCATTACTACCATGAATGTTCCCTTGCAATTCTCTAACCTGTTTTACAAGCTTAAGCTGCTGGTTACTTTTGTTAAAAGCTAGCCTAAACCTTTTATCCCCTAAAACAGTTATCTTTGCCCAACAACAAAAGAACTATGATACAATCTTTACTTCTTCCAACACATAAAATTGCCGTAATTATTTTTTTACTGCACTACGTTGTAAAAACAATATTGCTGCTGATAAATAAGCCCGAAACACTTAAAAAATATACCGCAGGCACCAAGGTTGTCGAAATGATTGTTAGTGTTGTGTTTTTAATTACCGGCGTGTGGCTTATAACCGAAACCGGCAGTCCATCAACCTTACAAATAATTAAGTTTACGCTTGTTGCCTTGTCTATTCCTATTGCTATTATTGGCTTTAAAAAGAACAACAAAGCCATGGCTATAACTGCCGTTCTGTTTATTATTGGCGCTTATGGTTTGGCAGAAATGAATAAGGCTATGAAGAAAAAAGCCGCGCTTAAAGCAGTGGTAGAAGCTACTACCGAAGTAGTAACCGACCCTGCCGCTGAAAACTACAACAGCGTTAAGCATGGCGAATTTATATACAACAACATAAGCGGGGTGCAGTGCAAAAACTGCCACGGTGCCGATGGTAAATCTATGGTAGGCGGAGCAAAAGATTTAAGTGTAACCGCGCTTGATAAAGAGGGTATAAAATCGGCAATAAAAAATGGGCAAAACAATGGTAAGATGCCTGCCTACGGCAGCCTTAAACCGGCGGAATACGATGCCCTTGCCGACTTTGTACTGAGTTTGAAAAAATAATGATTGAAAGAAAAAGCGCTGCGAAGAAAGACGAAACCTGTGTGCTTATTGGTCTTAGTACCGGCATGCAGAGCGACGACCAGCTGAAAGAATATTTAGATGAGTTAGCCTTTTTGGCTGAAACTGCAGGCGCACGCCCTGTTACCTTCTTTACGCAAAAGCTTAGCAGACCCGACCCTAAAACCTTTATGGGCTCCGGTAAAATACAGCAGATTGCTGATTTTATTAAAGAGAACGAGATTGATCTGGCTATTTTCGATGATGAACTTTCGCCATCGCAGCAACGCAATATAGAGCGCGAGCTTAAGTGCAAGGTACTCGACCGTACCCTCTTAATCCTGGACATTTTTGCCGCCCGTGCCCAAACCGCCCACGCTAAAACGCAGGTAGAACTGGCACAGTATCAGTATTTATTACCACGCCTTTCGGGCTTATGGACCCACTTAGAAAAACAACGCGGTGGTATTGGTATGAAAGGCCCCGGTGAAAAGGAGATTGAGACCGACCGCCGTATTGTACGCGATAAAATATCGTTGCTAAAAGACCGCCTAAAGCTGATTGATAAGCAGATGCAAACGCAACGCAAAAACCGCGGCGAACTTATCCGTGTAGCATTGGTGGGTTATACCAACGTTGGTAAATCTACCCTGATGAACCTACTGGCTAAGAGCGAAGTATTTGCCGAGAATAAACTGTTTGCTACGCTGGACACTACGGTGCGCAAGGTGGTAATACAAGACCTTCCGTTTCTGTTATCAGACACTGTGGGGTTTATCCGCAAGCTGCCTACCAACCTGGTAGAGTCGTTTAAATCGACACTGGACGAGGTGCGCGAGGCTGATATTTTAATGCATGTGGTAGATATATCGCACCCTGCTTTTGAAGAGCATATAGCTGTGGTAAACCAAACACTAAAAGATCTTAAAGTGCTTGATAAGCCCATGATTTTGGTGTTTAACAAGATTGATGCCTATAAGTTTGTAGAGCGTGACGAAACCGATTTGGTTACGCCCATCATCCGCGAAAACTACACACTGGAAGAGCTGCGCAAAAGCTACATGGCTAAATTCAATAGCCCTACCGTATTTATATCGGCTACCGAAAAGGATAACATAGACGACCTTAAACAGGTGCTGTATATAGAAGCCAAGCGCATGCACATGGAGCGCTACCCTTATCAAACGCTGTGGGATACTAAGTTGTAGGGTTTGTTCCACTTGGGCGACTGATAAGAAAATTTATCCTATAAAAAGTGGCCAATGTCCTGCTTTTTCCTGCTAAATAGTGGCTATCTTTGTATATACAGTAATATTAAAGTATGAAGTATTTAAAAATATCAGCATTGGTTTTTACGGTTTGCGCATTGTATGCCTGCCGTTACGATAAAGCCGACGAGTTGTATGTAACTCCGGATTGCGACACAACGGTGTCTACCACCTTTTCTCAATACGTTTCTACCGTGGTAGATAACAACTGCTTAGAGTGCCATAGTAACGCTAACAATGCTACGCTTGGCGGCAGCATTAACCTTGACGGGTACGACAACCTGATAAACTACGTTAACGACGGAGCCAACGGTGGCAGCTTTATGGGCGCCATTACGCACAACGCTAACTACGTTGCCATGCCCGACGGAGCTGCAAAGCTGGATGATTGCACCATCCAAAAACTACAAAAATGGATAAACAATGGAGCACAAGACAATTAAGATGATGAAAAAGATACTCCTGTCCCTTTTTGTTTGTGCTACAACTATAGCTATTGCACAACCTCCAACAGATACCACCAAAGCACCCGACTTTGACTCTTTATTAAAGCTTGGCGACAGTGCACAACCCACTGAAAAAGCATTGGTAACAGCAACGTTTAAATCGTCGCGGATAATTAACGGACACTCTACCGAGTTGACTAAACCCAAACACCTAGAGTTTCGTTTGTCTCACCGTTTTGGCAGCGTTCGCGATGGTCTTAACGGCTTCTTCGGTCTTGACAACGCCAGCACCCGCATTGGTTTAGAGTACGGTATTAACAACTACATGATGGTGGGCATAGGCCGCAGCGGGGCTTACGGCAAATCGGTCGACGGTTTTTTTAAAGCCAAGGTGTTGCGCCAAAAAGAAAAAGGCATGCCACTTACGGTTACCCTGTTTGGCTCTACAGCTATAAGCACGGTAGAGGTCAACATTCCTAACTACCGTTTCGACTCGCGCATTAGCTATACCGTACAGGCATTAATAGCTTCTAAAATAAGTGAGAAACTATCGCTGCAACTATCGCCAACACTGGTACACCGCAACCTGGTTCCCACAGCTGATTATCCTAACGATCTGGTTGCCATTGGTATTGGTGGCCGCCTAAAACTATCGCGCAGAGTATCGTTAAACGCAGAGTACTACTACCGTGTGCTATCGGCAGATGCCCGCCGTGTTGACCCTTACCATAACTCGTTATCCATAGGTTTTGATATTGATACCGGTGGCCACATATTCTCGTTGCATTTTACCAACTCTCGTCCGCAAATAGAAAACGGCTTTATTGGCGAAACTACCTTCGACTGGTTAAAAGGCGATTTCTGTTTCGGCTTTAACATTACCCGCCAGTTTTACTTAGGTAAAAAGGATAAGAACGTAGGCTGGTAGTTGACCTCACCCACTATACTTCGTCTTCGCTCAGTATGACGGAGGGTATTAATTTGTACCTTTATAGGTACCATGAAACACTTTCTACTAGTTATGCTTTGCCTTACAGGCTTTTGCCTTGCTGCGCAGGTTGATACCAGCGAAATAAAGAAGCTTAAGTACACCAACGTTAAGTTTTATTTAGGGCAGAAGAAGATCTTGAAAAATGTGCTATCGTACGATATGTGGTCCATTGGCAAGCTGGATATTTACCCGCCTATTGCAGACAGTCTGGCTAACTTTTTACTGCTCCGTAAGAACATAGTTATTGAACTGGGGGGTCACAGCGATTGCAAGAGCGCTCAAGAGCCCGATGAATCGTCGTTAAACGCAGCTAACTATGTAAAAAATTACCTGGTAGGTAAAGGTGTTCCTAGTGATAGGATACAGACGTATGGCTACGGTTATAAATTGCCCATTGTAAGTTGCGATGAATCAAAATTATCTTTCCACCCAGAAAACCGCCGCGTAGAAGCTAAAATAGTGGACTTTGTAAAGCCTAAATTTACTTACAAAGACAACCTGTTTTATACAGGGCAGGTGATGGTATTGCGCGATATGCTTTCAATGATTGTAATGCAAAGTGGTTCACGTACGCATATAATACAATCAAAGGCAGACAGCCTTGCTGATTTTTTAAATAACCATATGGGTGTTAAAATAGAGATTGGGGTTCACACCAGTACCGAGCGCACAGACGATATAAATAAAAAAGGTTCTGAAATTGATGCCAAACTAATTGCTGACTACCTTATTTCTAAAGGAGTTTCCTCAAATAGGTTAGTTTTTATTGGTTATGGAGAATCTATGCCCATTGTTCCTTGTCCGCAAAAAGCAGAATGCGGGGAAGATGTAAACAGCAAAAACCGCAGGGTAGAGATTAAGATATTAAGTGTGGAATGATTTTTCTACCGCGTGGCTTTTGTGTGGCAGTGCCAGTATAGCCTGCATATACAAGCCCATATAGTAAGCTCCTATTCCGCTGGTAACATGCCATAAAAAGTGTGTGCCCATAGGCAGCACATTAGTTACGTCTTTGTCTATGGTACGAAAAACCAACGCGGCAATCATAAAACCAATGGCTAAAAACAGATAGTTGCTTTTGTATAACCTGCTTTGCACTAAAAAGATAACGCAGGGTAAAAAGATTGTTATGCCTGAAATGAAATAGGAGATATTAATAAGCCCCTGACCTGTTATATTCAGGTTGTCTTGTTGCCAGTATGGTACCACCCGCATAGCCATTAAGCCTATCAATACAATAGATGCCAGTAGCCAGCTTTTAAGCACCTTTTGCCAGAATACAAGGCCTATAGCTAACGAAACTATAACAATGGGCATAAAGTCCATAAACACCAGCCAGTAAGATGTACGCAACCCATGGAACAACGTACTGCCCAACCCTCCAACCAATAGCATACTGGCACAGAAATAAATAAAGCCTGCGCCTTTATCGCCACGGCGTACCTTAAAAAAGAACAGCAACCCCGCACCCGCTATAAACAGCGATGATATGGAGTTCCATGGCTCGAAAAATGGTGGGTGGCCCGTTAATGTTTCGGCATAAATAGGACCCCTATCTAAAATCTGTAAAAGCATAATACAATACTAAACTAACCAAAAATGTGGCTAATTGTTTTAGATCTGAAATAAGGTAACCTTTTATTAATTGAGAATACCGGGAAAGAAAACTACGCAGTAACCAACTGCAAAATGCTTTCGAAAATAGCGCGGCCATCGGTGTTGCTAAGCTCTGCATCGGCAGCACGTTCCGGGTGAGGCATCATACCAAATACATTTTTGCCTGCGTTGCATACGCCTGCAATGTTGTCTAATGCACCGTTAGGGTTGCTTTCGGGGGTAATGTTGCCGTTCTCGTCGCAGTAACGGAAAAGCACCTGGCCATTGTCGTTCAGGCGTTTTAGCTCATCATCGGCAACATAAAAACGGCCTTCGCCATGTGCAATAGGTATTTTCAAAGCCTTATCAGGATTCAAACCACGGGTTACCAAGGTATCCATGTTTTGAGGCTTCATGTAAATGTTTTTGCAAATAAACTTGTGGCTTGCGTTGTGCAGCAGTGCGCCGGGGGTTAAACCCGCTTCGCATAAAATCTGGAAACCGTTGCAAACACCCATCAGGTAACCTCCACGGTTGGCATGGTTTATCACCTCGTTCATAATAGGCGAAAAACGTGCAATAGCACCCGAACGTAAATAATCGCCATACGAAAACCCACCCGGCAACACGATAAAATCGCAGCCTTTAAGGTCGTGGTCTTTATGCCATAAGCGCTCTACTTTTTGCCCCATAAGGGTTTCAAGCACATAAATCATGTCGTGGTCGCAATTAGAGCCGGGGAATGTTACAACGCCAAATTTCATGGTGCAAAGATAGTAATTTCAATGGTCAGTTTTTAATGGTAAATGGTCTATTAGGACATGTATTTTTGTTTTTAGCTATACTTGTACCTTTATACACGTAAAGACCATGAAATTAAAGTCGTTGCCGGGAGTAAAACTAAGTTTGGTGGCAATGACCATTATCCTGTTTTGGGTGTTTACCAATATTCGGGTTGGCCCAGGCGGCTGGTGGCGCGACACTATACACAACGATGCCAAAGGCTACTATGCCTATTTACCCGCAGTGTTTATTTACAACGACCTTAACTTTAATTTTTTTACCTATGCCGACAGTGCTTTACAGCTAAGCAAAAGCCCTTGCGATTATAGGTTGATTCAACATGACAAGCACGTAAATAAATACTACTCAGGAGTTGCTGTGGCTCAAATGCCTTTCTTTTTTGCTGCACACGGTTATGCTTTGGCTGATCCTGAAGCGCGAGCTGATGGCTATTCCTACCCCTATATTTACGGGATATGCCTGGCGGCTATATTCTACGCTATACTGGGGCTTTACCTCCTCAACAAGATATTACTGCTCTATAATATATCGTTAGCTAACAGGATAATAACGTTATGGGTTACGCTGTTTGGCACCAACCTGTTTCAATATACCGTTGGAGAGCCGGGCATGTCGCACGTGTACTCTTTTGCCTTTGTAGCGCTTTTTGTTTACCACGTATTGCTTTGGTTACAATCGTACCGATTTAAAAACCTTGTTGTTGCATCTATTGCATTGGGTATGATTATGCTTATACGCCCCGTAAATATTTTGGTAGTGCTGTTTTTACCTTTTCTGGCGGGCTCGTTACAAAACTTTATTGCAGCCGCTAAACAATGGGTTAGCAACTACAGGAATATTGCGGTTACATTATTGGTCCCCCCGGCAATTTTCTCTATCCAGCTCATTATTTATAAAATTGCCTGCGGCCATTTCTTTGTTTACTCCTACGGTGGCAAAACATTCGACTTTTTACATGCCAAGATTTTTGCCATCCTTTTTAGCTATAAAAAGGGCCTGTTTCTTTATACCCCCGTATTATTGATTGCCATGGGCGGGTTAATTATTTTTCTGCGGCAAAACCCTTTTAAAGGCATAAGCTTTTTTCTTGCCTTTTTGGGTGTTACCTACGTATTATCGTCGTGGTGGAGCTGGTGGTACGGTGGCAGCTTTTCGGGCAGGCCGTTTATAGAATACTTCCCGCTTTTAATGATTGGTTTTGCAGTAGTGCTAAACGCAATGAAAAACAGAATAGCAAAAGGCATTACAATTGTATTGCTGGCGGCTATGGTAGCTTTGTGCCAACTTCAAACATGGCAATACCGCCACGGCTACCTGCATTGGGATAGCACAACCGAAGAAATGTACTGGGGTAATTTTTTTATAGTGGATTAAATAATATTCACCTCACGCTCCAGCTCTACGCCAAACTTTTCTTTGACCGATTGCAGCACTTTTTCAGACAAGGCATACACCTCATTGCCCTTAGCATTGCCATAGTTTACCAGCACAAGCGCCTGGTTTTTATGCACGCCTGTATCGCCCTCTCGGTAGCCCTTCCAGCC
>JBIPNX010000181.1:0-5238 GCA_044378145.1 Flavobacteriales bacterium
AAAACCGGAAAATTTTACCGTGTGGTTTAAGATCCTGTTGCAGGAGATGACTGTGTAACTCTCCCCCTAAAGTAGGGGGAGTACGGCGAAGCCGGGAGGGGGTATACCACCCCGCCCTGCGGGCACCCCTCCTACATTAGGAGGGGAGTTTTACATATTCCCCTCCACTACCCTACCCACCTCTTCGTAGTTTTCTTTGGTAACATAATAGGGGCCATGCACGCGGACAATAACGGTTGTAAAGGGTATAGGCAGTACTTTCTTATCCCAGGTAAAGCCTAGAATTAACGGCTTACGTTTAGGAATAAATTGCAGGCAGATAATCGGTACACCTGTTGCTAATGCCATTTCCATAGCACCTTGTTTCATTACCAATGGTGGTCCTGCCGGGCCATCAACTGCCATGCAGGTGCTGTAACCCTGCCGTAAAAAGTCTTCAACTGCTTCCTTTGCCTGCCTGCCACCGTGGCCGCTACTGCCTAGCATTAGCCACTTTACCCCTTTCCAAAACAGGATAATGTGAATGGGTTTCATAAACCATGCCGGGTGGTTCATCCATACATCTTTGCGGGTGGGTGGGTTTTTAAAGTTGAGCATAAAGCTCATTAATAAGCTCTCGTGCCAAATGCAGTATATGTTGTTGGGGCTGATGCTCATTGCTTCGGCATTTTCCCACTTAAAGCGCAGGGTTAACCTCCACAGCATTATAAGCCCATAACTTACTGCTGCGGTAACATACGCCCACAGCAGGTAAAAAGGCTTAAGCCAAAAAGGGATGGTATCTACACGCAGTGCCATTGGTTAAAGGTAATTAGATAATAAGCGAATAAGATAATTTGATAATACTTTTCTATATCAAACCCTAATAAAAACTACAAACTACGAACGACCAACTATGAACTAAAAACTATTACATTTGTTCCTCTTTTCAACTTAAAATAACAATGGCTGAAGCATATATTTTTGATGCTGTGCGTACCCCTCGCGGTCGCGGTAAAAAAGACGGTAAACTGCACGATGTGCAACCCGTAAAACTGTTAACTACTGTTTTTGAAGCTATACGCGACCGAAACAAACTTGATACCACCCAGGTAGAAGATGCCATTATTGGCTGCGTTACCCCTGTGGGCGAGCAAGGTGCCGATATTGCTAAAACCGCAGCATTGGCTGCCGGTTACAACAGCATTACCGCCGGTGTTACCCTTAACCGTTTTTGCGCTTCGGGCCTTGAGGCAGTAAACCAGGCTGCTGCTTATGTAATGAGCGGACAGGTTGATTTACTTGTTGCAGGTGGTGTAGAATCGATGAGCCGTGTGCCTATGGGTACCGATGGTGGCGCATTGTTTACCAACCCCGAGATTGTTGCCAAAGTGCATATTGTTCCACAAGGTATTTCGGCCGATTTAATTGCCACTAAATACGGTTATGAGCGTCGCCAACTAGACGAGTACGCTGCTACATCGCACGCCCGTGCTGTTGTGGCTACTGCCGAAGGCCGCTTTAATAAATCTATCGTTCCTGTGCTTGATGTTAACGGACAGGTAGAATTAGATAAAGACGAAACCATTCGCCCTGATACTACGGCTGATAAACTAGCATCGCTTGGTGCTGCGTTTGAAATGATGGGCAGCATGGCAGGTTTTGATGCCTTAGCCATTCAAAAATACCCTGAAATAGAAAAAATAAACCACGTACACCATGCAGGTAACTCATCGGGTATTGTAGACGGTGCTGCACTTGTATTGATTGGCAGTAAAGAAGCCGGAGAGCGTTTAGGCCTTAAGCCCCGCGCTAAAATCCGCTCGTTTGCCGTTGTAGGTTCTGAGCCTACCATTATGCTGGAAGGTCCATACCCTGCGGCTGTTAAAGCCCTGAAAAAAGCAGGTTTGGAAATGAGCGATATAGACTTATTTGAAATTAACGAAGCCTTTGCCGTAGTGCCTATGCGCTTTATGGAAATGGCAGGCGTTAGCCACGACCGTGTAAACGTAAACGGTGGCGCTATTGCTATGGGTCACCCACTGGGTGCTACCGGCTCTATGATATTAGGCACTTTGCTTGATGAGCTAGAGCGTACCGATAAAAAGCTTGGCCTCGCCAGCCTTTGCGTTGGTGGCGGTATGGGTATTGCTACTATTATTGAGCGCGTATAGTGTTTAGGGCTGAGGCTTGAGTTCTTTTCTCTGCTAAAAATCCCTCCCCTTCGCTATGCTCAGGTACTCCCTTTATTTAAAGGGAGAATAAAAAATAAAATCCCCGATAGTAACCTATCGGGGATTTTATTTTATATCGTGTTTTAATTCACTCTTTTCGTATCGGCTTCTGTTACTTCGTGTAAGCCCCAGCCGTTAGATTTATCATTATAAAAAGCTGCATATCGGGTAGCCTTTCCGTCTTTATCGTAGAAATAGTATACCCAAGTGTTTGGCCAGTCGCGGTACTTTTGCCCGTAAGCAAAGTGTTGGTTTAGCTTGCCATTGGGATAGTACTCTTTAACATCTATGTACTCTCCTTTTTTAAATATATGGGTTGATGTTAATACTCCTTTTTCGTTATACCAGTTGTAGCGCCCATCAAGCCATTTAGAAGTTGTATCGCCTTCTAATCTCCATCCCTTTTTGCCACATGGGCCCATAGGGTAAACCTCTTTTCCATTAACAAATACATTGTAGCGGAAATACCTGGCCTTGCTGCTATCTTTTACTGTTTTCCAATTTGCATCCCAGTACGTAATCCATTTACCGTCTTTCTGCTTAGCGCTATTGTATTGGTTTAAGGCTGTTTGTGCCGATGCCCCAAATCCTAAAAGAATAAGCAATGCCAATAGTGTTGATTTCATGGTATATCTGTTATGTTATTATCCTCTCATCCGGGGCCATTTGCCATCGGTGCCTTTTTTGGTGCAATCTTCCATTATCAGCTTGCCGGTTTCGTCGTATATGTATGAATACCATGAGTGTTCCTGACCATCGCAATGCTTGGTATAATCAAAGAACGTTTGCATGGTTCCTGACGAAAAATACTCTTTGTATGAAACGTAATTGCCGTTATCAAACACGTGGACAAATTTTAACTTACCGTCTTTGTCGTAGCATTTATATTCGCCGCTTAGTAATACAATTTTACCTTTTTCGGCAGGCGCGCCTGTAGTTTCAATCTTACCACCTTTAGCAATAAAATCGCCCATAGGCAATGTATTTACGCCATGGTCAAACCAGGTGTAGCGTTTGTAAACTGCTGTGGTACTATCTTTTACTTTAGCCCCGTTGGCGTCTAAATACACTAACCAGCGGCCATCTTTTTGATTGGCAGAATCAAACTTATTTAACGAAGAGGTTTGTGCAAAGGCATTTCCAAAGCCTATAAATAAAAGCAGGGTAAGCAGTGTGGTTTTCATAGTATTATGTTTGATGTATGAGGAATTAAGATTTTGCAGGGCGGATTACTCCGTTTTTATTCAGCATTACCAACCTGCCATTTACCGCTCTTTTCGCGCAATCTTCTTTTATCATCTTACCCGTCTCGTCAAAATAATAAACCGTTGCAGAGTTATCCTGTCCGGCACAAGGTTTGGCAAAGTTTACCTGGTCACGCATTTTGCCTGACGAATAATAAACTTGGTTAGAAACATATTCACCCTTATTAAAAGTGTGGGCAATACCCATCCTGCCTTTTTTATCATAGCCTATGTATTCACCATCAAGCAATACGGGTTTTCCGGGTGTAGGTTTTGCACCTGTAGTTTCAACCCTGCCTTTTATTTCAGATAAGGTTATTAGAGGATATAAATCTCTGCCATGCTGATAAGTAGTATAACGCTTATACACGGCTTTGGTGCTGTCTTTTTCTTTACCCCCGTGATAATTCATATACATAATCCATCTGCCGTGTTTTTTGCCTTTGTCATCAAAGCCGTTTAGGCTCGACGTTTGCGCAAAGGCATTGCCAAAGACTAGGCATACAAGCAGGGTAAGCAGTGTGGTTTTCATGCTAATTGTTTTTACTGGTCAGATTAGTAAAGTTAACGTATTCCACAAAAAACAACAATGCCGTTTATTGCTGTTGAAATGGCAATACTAAGTTGTTGCAGGTTCTGCTGCCTCTGCTTTGGTTTCTTCTTTCGGATAAGGAGTTTCGTCTTTTTTCCAAATACGGTCTATCAGGTTAAGCAAAGGGCCTGTCATAAATGTGGTGGCAATGGCCATAAGTACCATCATGGTAAAAATTTCGGCACTAAGTATGCCTAAGTCGTAGCCAATGTTTAATACTATAAGTTCCATAAGTCCACGGGTATTCATAAGCACACCAAGGCGTAAACTATTGGGTGTACTTTGTCCCAGGTAGCGCGCTGTAATGGCTGTTCCGCCCAGTTTACCCAAAACGGCAACCAACAACACAGCGCCAAACATTAACCATAGGTATGGGCTATTTAACAAGCCTATTTGGGTGCGCAAACCATTGTATGCAAAAAAAAGCGGCAACAGTAATATTACCGATACATACTCTGTACGCTCTGTAACAAACTTGCGGAATTGTGGGCTGCCCGGCATTACAACGCCTGCCATAAAAGCACCAAACAGTGAGTGTATGCCTATTATACGCGTGGTAAAAGCTGATAATAATAGCACAGCAAATGACACAACCAGTGTATTGATAGCATAACCTCCATCGGGGTTAAGGCGCGCAAATAGCTTTTTAAGCAACGGGCGCACCACCTTAAACATACCAATAATATACACTGCCGATAAGCCTATTGTAAATAACGAACCCACAAACGTCCCCGCTTTGGCGATGGCAATAACGGCAGCAAATACACACCAAGCTGTTATATCGTCTATTGCAGCGCTGGTTATGGCAAGGCTGCCAATGGGAGTATTCATTAGGCCGCGTTCTCTTAATATGCTTGCCAAAACAGGAAAAGCCGTAATGCCCATAGCTATACCCATAAACAATGCAAAGGGTAAAAAATATACGTTATCAGGTGCAAAATCAACATAAATAAAATACGCAAGGCCAACGCCCAGCGTAAAGGGGAATAATATACCAGCATGGCTTATTAATAGTGCCTGGCGTGCCTGTGTTTTAACCTGGTCCATGTTTAATTCCATTCCCACTACAAACATAAACAGGATAAGCCCAAGGCGGCTGATAAGGTGCAGGTCTTCCATACTGGTAGAAGGAAACACAAAATTTAAATACCCCGGAAACCACATACCAATTAACGATGGGCCCAATACT